>CAZYEN010000001.1:0-33616 GCA_964646465.1 uncultured Candidatus Saccharibacteria bacterium
GGATGGAAGACTTATATTATATGAAGGTAAAGTTTATTTAATAGAAAATGGAGTGAAGAGGTGGATACCTAATGAATCAATATTCAATGCAAGAGGCTATAAATGGAATAATGTCATCCTAGTATCCTCAGATGAATTTAATGCTAATTCTATGGGGTCTCAGTTATCTGATATACAAGCAGCTAGTATCGATGGATATACAATCCCAGCTACTAGTGGTAGAACTGCCAGAGAGCAGCATTTGGCTTTGAATTGTAATGAAACTGCTGCAGATCATTATAATAGAGCTGGTACTCCACTTATTTCTCAGAATGGATTACTAAAAACAGGTGGAGCTTTCTCAATATCTTGCCCCACAGGAAGTATTAATTCCAGTTATGCTTCCTTTAGTGTAGAGGAAGAAAAATACTATATCAATATGCGATGGAATTATGTCAGGTGGTATGAAGCTACCAGTACCTTGACTCAGAATATTTCTGCGACTTCAGATAGAATACCATTGGCATCAGTATCTGACTATCCTAATACAGGTTGGGTTATTATTAATGGTGAAATTATAGCTTATAATGGTAAAGATGGTAATAGTTTAGTAGTATCTCAAAGAGGAATAGATAGTCCTGCTGTAGCTGCTAGTCCTAGATCTCATAGTGTAGGAAATACAGTTCAAGAAGTATATATTTATAGAGCTGCTACTGAAACAAATCCTAATATATGGAGAGGGAGAACTCGTACAGCATTAATATCTAACACCTCTCAAGCTAAGAATTGGCATAGAGGTAAAAAGGTTTTAGTCACTAATCCAGCTAACGGTAAAAAATTAGTAGCATCTATTATGGAGTCAGGCCCAGCTATATTTACAGGTAGAGTATCTGGACTATCTCCAGAAGCTATGTTAGAACTTGGAGCAGTCACAGATAGTAATCTAGAATATGGATTCTTAATTGATCAATCAACTCCAGTAGGTCTATTGAGGTAAGAATTACAACTTTAATTATATTATATACAATAATCTTGCAAACTAGATAGGCTTATGATATAATAAATTTCATAAGCGCGTGTAGCTCAGCTGGTTAGAGCGCTACACTGATAATGTAGAGGTCCCATGTTCAAGTCATGGCATGCGCACACACTATAAAATAAAATTAATCTCACTTCAATTCACCAGACTTTAATTTCTTTAAATTAGCTAAATTTTGAATCAGTGCCCAGACAGTAAGAGGTCCAACTCCTCCTGGTACGGGAGTAATTTGACCTTTAAAGTATAAGTCTTTATTGTATATATCTCCTCGAATTTTGTTATTATCGTCTCTTAGAATTCCAACATCGATTAAAATTTGATCTTCACTGAATTTTATATCTTCTAGTATTTTGGCATTACCTGTTGCAGAGACGATAATATCCGATAAATCAATTAGTTTCTTTAAATCTTTAGTTTCTTTATGAGCCAGTATTGGAGTAGCTCCAAAGGCAGGTAGTATAGTAGCTAAAGGTTTTCCTACTAAGACACTATCATTGATTATTAAGACCGTTTTTCCTACCAAATCAATGTCATAGTAGTCAAATAACATCAATATCCCTTTGGGGGTAGCTGGTATAATTGGAGCTAAATTAGCACTAATTCGACTCTGGAATAATTTGCCTAACCAATAATCAGTGAGTCCATCAGCATCTTTAAAGGGGTGAATTGTATTCAGAATAGTATGTTCTTCAATAAAAGGGGAGAGAGGTAATTGCACAATAATCCCATCAACTCCAGTATTTTGATTTAGTTTTTGGATAGCTTCAATCAAATCTTCTTGAGCTATATCTGCAGGATATTGAAATAGTTGTAACTTACCATCTACTTCTTGTAAGGCTTTAGACTTTTTATCAATATAAATTTGGGAGGCCATATCATCTCCCACTAGTACCACAGCTAAATTCAATCCTTCAGGAATAGTTGGTCTAATGTCTTCAATAATAGGTTTGGCAGATAATAAAGTCATAGTTATATTTATTGCTTAAATTGACGAATAAATGTAATAACTTGAGCTTTGATTTGTTCTAAATTATCTTTATTATCTAAATTTTGTACAACTTGATGTATCAACTCAGCAATTATATCCATATCTTGCTCTTGTAGTCCCAAGGTTGTTACAGCCGGAGTTCCTAATCTGATTCCATTTGGTTTAAGAGGTGAGGCAGTATCAAAGGGAATAGTGTTTTTATTAGTCTCAATATTGACTGAGTTTAAGGCTTTAGACAAAGTGTCTCCATCAATCCCTTTATTTCTTAAATCTACTAATAGTAGATGATTTTCAGTTCCTCCAGATACAATATCAAATCCTCTTGTTTGTAATGCTTTAGCTAGACTTTGAGCA
This sequence comes from uncultured Candidatus Saccharibacteria bacterium, assembly GCA_964646465.1. Lineage (GTDB taxonomy): Bacteria > Patescibacteriota > Minisyncoccia > SW-4-49-11 > SW-4-49-11 > CALRBF01. Next base: position 2,361 of record CAZYEN010000001.1, read on the forward strand.
TTTGTAATCACTTTTTTACAGTAATTAGTATATTCTGGCTTCAGAGCATCCTCAAGGGCAATAGCAATCCCAGCAATATTATTATTGTGAGGACCTCCTTGTAAGCCTGGAAATACGGCTTTATCTATTTTCTGAGCTAAGTCAGGATGATTAGTCATTATTAAAGCTCCTCTTGGGCCTCTTAGAATTTTATGAGTGGTAGTGGTAATAATATCAGCATCAGGGAATGGGTGAGGATGTAGTCCAGTAGCTACTAATCCAGATATATGAGAGATATCAGCTAAATGGTAAGCTCCTACACTTTTAGCAATATCACCAATTTTTTTGAAATCTACCTGCCTTGGATAGGCGGAATGACCGGAAATAATTAACTTCGGTTTATGTTGATTAGCTAAAGACTCAATCTCATTATAGTCAATATACCCATCTGCATTAAGCCCATAGCTTACGGAGTTGAGCCATTTACCAGAAATACTAACTTTATGCCCATGAGTCAGATGCCCGCCTGAGGATAAGGATAGTCCTAGAATAGTATCATTGGGTTGTAATAAAGCTAAATAAACAGCTAAGTTAGCAGGGCTACCAGAATAAGCTTGTACATTGGCAAACTGAGCCTGGAATAATTTCTTAGCATTTTCAATCGCAATTATCTCAATCTGATCTATGAATTCTTGCCCTTCATAATATCGATGATGTGGATACCCTTCGCTATATTTATTAGTAAGACTAGATCCAAGTGATGATAAAATTTCCTCTGAAGCATAATTCTCAGAGGCTATTAACCTAATAGTATTAGATTGCCTAGCAGTTTCTTGTTGAATTAAATCTAAAATTTTACTCATTTTATTATATCGTTATATAAAAACATTATAACAAAATATCTAATATTATGCCAATGAATATGATATAATAATATTATATGAGAAATAAATTAAACAAATGAAGCCTTTAAGCGGAATGTGGTTATATATTAATCTGGCCTTTGCTATAGTCTGGGATGTAATAGGTTTTACGCTCTTTATAGTAGGTTTAATTCCAGCTGTACAGGCAGTTGCAATTGCAGCTTCACCGGTTATAGATGTAATAGCTTTTTTAACTGATCTTATATTTTGTATACTTTATCAGGGTTATGTCAAGATATATAATGTTAATTTTAAATTATATCAAGTTAAGAGAATAAAAGAGGTGATGCTATTATCCAAAAAGAGTGGAGCATCTTCAAATAATCCAATAGCCCAGAAATTATTGCGTCAAACGCAGAAAATCAATCAGTATATGATAGATAAATTCTCTAATTATGTAATAGACTTTACAGTTAAAAAGATACAATATTCAATTTTTACATCAGTAGTAGAGTTAGTCCCTTGGCTTGGCGACTTTTCTCCTACATGGACGATTAAAGCCAATTTACATCTTAGAGAACATAAAGCAACTGCCAGAGAGATGAAAATAAAAAATATTGAATTTGAAAATTCCCTAGCTAAGTGGCGAGGGGCTATTAAAAGACCATTGTCCCCAGCTAATAATATTGTAAGATCTCCAAGGCTATCACAGAGACAATCTACTAATATCAATATAAATCCAGCTAATAATATTAAAAAGTTTGCACGAACTACACAAAATCAATTACCAGATGAAAGAATATTAATCCAAAAATAATACTATACTAAAATTATATGATATGCTATAATTATATAAATATACAATAAATATATGCCATATAAAAACTTGTTGATTATTGTTGCTTCAATCATAGCCATACAAATATCACATCTGAACCCAGTAATAGCTCAGGAACTTAGTACAAATTCTCCAGAAAGTTTAATTACAAGAGACCCCAGTACTCAAGAAGAAGCTAACAAATTAATTGATGCTTTGATTAAACAAAGCTTTGCTAATAACTATTATACAGATAAATCATCTACAGGTGAAATAAAATTAGTAATTAAAAATAAATATCTTTTCACCAAACAAAAAATAGATTTCTCAACTATTAACTATCATATAGATAAGAGCTTTGTATTCGATATAGCCGAATATACTTGGATAATGAAAAAAGGTGATAAAGTAATCATAGAATTAAAAGATATTAATAAAAATAACTTCTTTTATGAGTTCACAGAGTCAGGTTCATATCAAATAGAGGTAGCTGTGAACTCAGCAGGAGTTGTTAAAACTGGTAGTATTAATCTAGACATTTATAATAAATTATCCCTAGATTATAGACCTCTTAACCCAGGTAAATCAGATGTAATTAATATATCTACAGAATTACCAGTATCGCAATATTCAATAGAATGGAAAGTTGATGGGGAGGTTATTGAGACTAATAATAACAAAATTACATTTACAGAAAATAAAGGATATAAACAGAGTTATTTTATAGAAGCGATAGCTAGAGACAGATTGAGTGGATACATCAAATATTATGGTAATACAACTATAAATATTAAAGAACCAGAAATAAGAGTCTCTTTAGTAAATAATAAAAATAATTCCCCGATTGATTTTAGTGAAGAAATTAATATTAATGACCCAATTCAAATATTAATCTCTAGTGATGTATTAAACTCTAGTCAAAACTCTAAATTATCTTATACATATAGAATTAATGATAAAGTACAAGATGGTACTGGGAACTCTCTAACTTTAGATATTGATCCTAATCAGTCATATAAAGTGGATATACTGGCTAGAGATTCTAATGAAAAAGATGCTAACGCAGTTAAATCCTTTATAATTAATAAAGATAAAATAACAACTCCTATAGATGCTAATTTATCTAAAGTAGGTAGATTAGATTATTTTAAAAATGATAGATATCTAGGTCTAGCTATATTGTCAATAATTGGAGTAATTATAATAGTAATGTCAAGTCATAGTGTTATTAACAAGATCGATAATAAATAATTGGTCTGTGGATAATCTGACTCAAAAGCAAAAGTTTATTATTTTAACAATTTTTGGGAGTATTTTAATTTTAGGAGCCTTCATTTGGTCTATGGTAATAAATCTAAGTCAAATATCAATTTCAAATCCAGTTCCAGAGGTGACTTTATCAGAAGAAATAACAGATATTATAGATGAATCTAAAACGAATACAACCAATAATAATTCTTCAACAGAATTACAAAATATAGCTGAAATTTTAGAGCAAGATCAAAATAAAGATGTAGATATAGATGAGAGTAAAAATGATAATACTAATTTCAATAAATAGTTAAATTTAGAGCCAACAAAAGAATAAAAAGATTATTCAGACATATCTTGAATTACAGTTTTCTCGCCATAAGTATCCAAAGTCCAAGAAACTTCCTCCACCCTAGATTGACTATATTCATTTTTTTCTCTTATATAAGAAGCTTTCTTTTTTTGAATAGGCATCTTTATAACTGACCTAATAGGATCAACATCACGAGACCATAAAAATAATGTAGGTTTAATTATATAAATGATAACATTAGTAAGAAAAATATCAAAGTTTTGACCATTAATCTTAATGAAAGCAAAGGCAAAAGTAGCAGCTACCACAGGAGCAACACTAATAAAGAAAACAGCTATATTAGGCTTAAAATACCATAAAAATCCACCAATAACTACTCCAATAGCTAAAACAGCGAATTGCCTAATAGTAACAGGCCCAAAGATTTTATCCTCAGAATCAACAAATTGTGGAATATTATATTGTTGCATATTTATTCAGGTTTTCTTAAATTAACTAAATTTTTCGGAATAGGAGTAGGTTTTGCTGTTAGTACAATCGGAGCGTAAGATCGAGAAGGAACAGGCATACGAGGTATAGGTTTTGAGCTAAAGGTTGGTATATTATTGGCAATACCATTATGAGAAGGGGATTGGATAGAAGCAGAATTTGTATTATTGATAGCTTGAGTTGTGGCACTAGGCTTATTCACTAAAGGTGTTGATGGTAAGGGGGTATTCATAGTCTCCTCACGAACAGACTCAGTATTATTAGCAGAGGTATTATTTTCATTATATATATCTTGATATAAGACAGTCTCATCTGTCTGTAAATAATCATAGAAAGATAAAACTTTTCTTAAAGACTCTTTTTCTGTGGGCTTGAGAGTTTGCACTACAGTATCTCCACTTAGGAATTTTGATTTAGCAAAGTTATTAGACTTATCTGTGCCAATAAATCTATTATAATAATCAATCCAATTAGCAATACTAGGTTTAGCTTCAGGATTGTCTTGAGATAGTCTTAAGGTAATATTTCCAATTTGCTGAGTATTTTTCTCAACCAAAGATAATAAATCTTTTCGCATTATTTCTTTAATAAGCTCAATGGGATAAATAGAATATTTACTCTCAATACGAGAGGCCAAATCCCTCTCAGAAGGCCAAATTGGACTCAAAGCTTCAATCAAATTAAAAGATATAATATTAAATAATAATTCATCTTCTAAATTCGGAATAGCTGTCACATAAAGTTGGAAAATAATCTTGGATAGCTCTCGATACACAGCAGGATTAACCTCCCTAATATTATTATCTACAAGAGACTTTTCTAATTTCTCAGCAAATTCCAAAGCCCCAGGAACATTATCATATGTCATCAGAGATTTGGCTTCTTCTTGTATTTCTGAGAGTGTCATAGGGAAAATTATTATATCTACTAAGGTTCTATACCTCTCCACGCTGCTGCCGTAGTATTTCCAGGATCATTTTTCTGTAACCCAGAACCCCGTAATGCTGTAATGATTTCTGTTTTTAGAGACTGATTCATAGATTTCCATGTGTCAGGATTTTCTAATTCACCTATACTTCTACCTGATACAAAATCATCAAAAGCAAGAATATCAAATTCATATTCTGAGTTACCATTTCCATCAAATGTAAATTTACCAGTTACTGGATCTTGCTTTCTGCTACTAAATAAGTTATCAGAAAACTTCTTGGCATTTTCAGATATTGACCCATTTTTATATTCTTGGAATAAGTCAGATGTAGTAGGATCATTAACTACACGAGGAGTTAATGTTGTATTTGGTGTAGCTCCAAATGCCTCCATACCTTTCTTAGATTTAGCTATATTTCTATTTCTAACCTGATATGACCTATCATATTTAGAATTACCAATTTTTAAGTACTTTTTATCAAAAGCAGCTAATTGATCAGCTTCAGTTGCATACTCTTCAGCTATATCTGCAAATGGTCCATTTTGGTTCAGTAACTTATTTATTTCCCCCAATGAATTCAGATGAGTTTTTAATGCTCTTGCTGTTACAAAGTCACCTTTTTTAACGGCTTTCTCAATATCTTCAATAACTTTATCTGCATCTTCCTCCCCTTTATAATTCTCTAATATCTTAGCTTCTTCAGCAGCTAAAGCTCTTTGTAGTGCAGGATTAGAATCTAAATCTTTACCAATCACTCCACCTACAACTCTAGTTCTAGCTTCTTCAGCCACTCTTAATTGAGTCCTCTCAAAATTAGCTTTTTCTCCAGCCTCCCCTCCAAGAGTCTGCTGAGCTGCCGAGCTAATCCATTTACCAGCCCTTGAATCTTTTATTCTAGATCCAATGAAGGGTATATTCTCGACAGCTTTACCTTTTTCAACTCTTTCTCTTCCTTGCTGTTTCATCATTTCATATCTATCATTTGGGTTTATTTTACCTCCACTAGCTACTTGTATAGCTTTAGTTGTTCCCCCAATTAATCCATCTCCAGTTGAAATAACCTTCCCTCCAGTTGCAGACCAACCATCTTTCAAACCTTGCCTAAATCCAGTTCCCCCAGCACCAACTTTAGCTCCAATACCTAGAGTAGCAATTGAACCTGCCACTCCAACTGCTTTTTGTAAGAATGGAGGAGCGGCTTGTCCAGCTTTGGTAGCGGTGGTATTAGCTAAGAATAGTAATCCAATTACTAAGACATAATTGATTAAGTTTCCATTATTTATTAAATTATCTCCACCGGTAGTAGTTGTATTGGCAGATATACCATTACTCATAACAGCAAAAGCTAAATATAAGAAAAACATTAAGGTTGGACCTACAACCAAAGCTTCTTGTAATTGTTTTTTCCAATCATCGCTAATAGATTTAAGTCCAGGAATCAAAGTTGCCATAAAAGCTAAGGGTGAAAACATAATTATAAACCATAAGGTTACTATTCTCATAGCTAGAATCAATGCTGTCCACAATAATACAAAGGCTAAAAAGGCTAGTATAACAATAGTAAAGATATTAAGAAATACAACTTCTGTATTTGACTCGCTAGCTGCCTCTGCTATTTTAGAGGCAGCACCTATAGTATCAGCCATACTTGGTCCAAAGGAATTATAAAATGATATCATTATAATCTGACTTATATCTATTAAAATCCCCACAATTGCTTTGCTGAAATTGATAAATAAAGCTACAAATATAAAGTTAGGTAACATTCTCTTAGCGGTATAATTATCAAGAGCACTTATATTGAGTACTGTTGCAATAGCTATTATTAATAAAATTAAGGCAAAGAAAAGATTAGCAAAATTTCGTGTAATTTCCCAGCCTGTATTTACACCATCACTAAAAAAATTTTGATAAGACATTACATTATTGAGAAGTGGAATGATTGTATTGGGTATTATTATTAAAAATAAATTTTTAAATAATCCAGTTAAGTAGCTTACTGGACCCGCTATACCAAAATCTGCAACTGTTGAAATTAAACCTGATAACCAATCCATAACCTTATCTTGTTATATTATTTATTCCTGATCTAACTGCACTATTAACAGTATTATTAACTGTTTCACTTAAATTATCTACACCAGGAATATTAATATTTCCCAGTGCCCCATCTAATAACCCAGTAATTTCTTGAGTAAAGACACAAGATAGGCTACTAGTTATATTTTGTAATAATGTGTTTTGCAAAGATTGTAAGAATTGATCTGGATCCGGTATAGAACCTGTAGCTCCATTAGATAACTGATTAACAAATCCTCTAGGGTTTTGGAGTGAATTGCCATCTATTTGCACACTATTTAAGGTATTACTAACATTAAATAGCCCTTGGGTTAGTACGGGTCTTAGTGAACCGTTTAGAATATTATTAGGTATTGCTTCAAAACAATTAGTTCCTGATGCTAATATAGCTTGATCTATCGTAGATTCTAGCACTTTATCAGTCAAAGCTTTTGTATTAGTTCCAGGAGTCAATATTTGCTTATTCAAAGGATTTTTTTTGTTATAGGCTGTAGTTGCCATAAATCCACCACCATCTCTAATTTCAGATTCCAATAATTCGGAAGATAGTTTAGATTTAGCGTCTGCTGTGAACGCTACATTAGCTGCAATATCATTGGCATTATTATTAGTCTGTAATACCAACAAGGCACATTCAAAGCTAATTTCGCCAGCTTCTGTAGTAGTAATATTGCCACATTTTTCAGTGAAAGTTTCTGGAGTTAGTGTTGTTTTTTGCTCCTGTCTATCTCGAAAATACTGTGCTAATTGATCGTTTTTATCTACAGAAAAGTTTTGATAGTTTCCGTACACATCTAAAGCTTCCTTAGACACTACTCCAGTCTCTGGATCTAGGGCCCCAAATTGTATACCTAGACTTTTAATAGAAAAATAGTTATTGATTATTAAATTATCGGCACTAATTTGAGACCTTAGTGTATCACTAATTGTAGCGATGGTCTGAGCTTTTTGCTTAGCTGCTAATGGTGCATCGATTAATTCTTTTTGTTGATATAGAGCTAAATCATCTACCACTACTACGGGTAATGGGGTAGGAGAAGTTACATTAACAGGCAGAGGTAGGGGATTGAAAATGTCTACAGGTAAAGGAGCAGTTATTCTACGAGTATCTATAACTCTATCTATATTATTATAATTTTCACAGTTATCTCCATTATTAGAACCAAATCCTATTAGAGTGTTAAAGTTTGCATTAGGACTTAAACCATTTAATAAAGTATCAGTTACAAGCCCACTTGGATTAACGAATGTAAATACTGAGGGTAGCCCAAAAGAACCACCTCCAGTACCAATTAGTTTCACACCTCCTACAAGACCAGTAAGACCATTTCCGACTAGTCCATTTACTGTATCTCCTAGAATACCTCCTAATATTCCACCTCCCGGACCAACAGCACAACCTTGTTCTCCACGATAAGGACTAGCTGGAGCTTGTATAGGCCTTGCTTTTACACAAGTATATTTAGTATCCCCGTCTTCTTCCCCGCTTATAGGTAAAACACCCCGATATTCCTTTTGGCACACTTCATCTGAATTACAGGTTTTGTCGCCACAACTATTTCCTTCAATATATCCAAATAGTCTATTTTGATCCACAAAAAAACTTTCAGGATTAGGGGTATTAGCATAAGAACTATTAGGTAATACAAATATACTTATTAAGACAATTAATAACATTAAGTATAATATATTTTTTCTATTTATTTTTTGATATGTAATATTTTTCATATTAGATTGCTATCTTTTATAAATTAGATTATATTTTTTCCTTAGTATATCGAGCTCCTGTTTTATGAGCATATCCAGTTCTTTTAATAAAGAGATAGTAATTTTATTGTTAATGTCTAGTTTAAAAGGGTCTGAATTTGAGTTAAGGAGTCCTAATAAGAAACTATTTTGTACTTGGGAGATACGAATATAATATTTATGTAGCTGCAAGGTATCAGGAGGAACTTCTATTAATAATAGAGATAAGTACAAATCTGTATTTTTACGAAGAAGAGATTGTATATTTTGAGTTTTACCATCTAATGCTTCTTCTGATAATTGATTTATGTTTGGTTGTATATTATTATCTCTGAATATATTATATATATTAGCTAAATAATTGTCAACTGAGTTCTCATTTATTTTTTCTTTTGAAATAATATTAATTCTATCTTCTGGCAAAGGTGGTAATTCTATTTTATCAATACCTATATCTTTTACACTTTTCTCTACTGATTTTGCAAAATCTTCTTCTGAAATTATTGCTTGAGCCAGTACTGCAGCTCCAGCTTTGGTAAAGTTGACTTCAGATTCTTTACCATCTTTAACTTGTAAAATTTTAATAGGTGAGAGGCCTTTATCAATTGTGGATAAGTCTGTATATTTTGTTGCTGGTTTAAATATAATATACCCAAGTGAAGCTATAATTATTATGAATAATAATCCAAACCCCGAATAGAATATAAAGTTTTTTGTTAGTATATACCTTAGCATTTATATATTTTAAACTTAACATAATTATACTACTAATAATATATATAGTCAATGAATAAATTTAGTTGACAATTTAATCAAATATGATAATCTAATTAATATAGTATAAAAATATAAATATGATTACAGAACAATTATTACTTAGTATCTACGCAGTACTTTTATTGGAGGTAGGTTTATTGTTATTAATCTTAATATTAATTGTATTAGATATCAAAAATACATTAGACTCTATCAGACAAGTTATAAATAAATTTATAAAATTAGGTCATATAACTGCAGATACTGCAGACGAGTTAAAGTCAAAATTGACTTCTTTTTCAGGCCTTAGTTCTATACTCGGTGGATTACCAACTATTATATCTACAATACAGAGTTGGAGTGATAGGGCTAAGCCTAAAAGTAATAATAAAGAAGAAGATAATGATGATTTAGGAGAGGTTCTGTCAAAAGTTGTTACGAAGAAGAAAAAAAGAATTATATAATTATTAAGATTACAAAAATATGAGTACAAAAAATTTATTCAAAGGTTTATTGGCAGGATTAGCTATAGGAGGAGTTATAGGAGTTCTGTTAGCTCCAAAATCAGGTAAACAGGTAAGACATGACTTGAAAAAAGCCTACAAATCAACTAGTAAAGATATAGCTCAAAGGATTGGTAATATTGAAGATATTAGTAAATCTCAATATGAGCAAATTGTAGAAGCTGTAGTTAATGAGTATAAAAAATTAGATCCAATTACTAAAGAGCAACTAGAATCTCTAAAGTCCATCTTGCAAAATAAATGGTCTGAAATTGTAGAGAAAAAGACCAAATAAAACTGTCAGTACTAAATGTCACTGATTGACAAAAAATAATAATTATGCTATAAATAATGTATAATTATTATTAGTATGGATTATAATATATTGTATTGGCTTACCTTTTGGAAGTTTCATACAATTATACAAGTTTTTGTAAAGCAGAAGACTATTCAAGGTGTAGAGCTTTTGCATAATATATATGGCCCTATTTTGGTTGTTTCTAATCATAGGGGTAGATTTGATGGGATTTGGATTTGGTATTATTTTGCTAGGATGAACCGCAAAATACCTGTAGATATGAGAATAGTTACTGGGGAGAGTTTTTTTAAAATACCTATATTGGGCTGGTATCTTAAAAAAATGAGATGTTTCCCAGTAGAAAAGGGAAGGGGAATAGAGATATTAAACCCTATGGTAGATGTCTTGAAAAAAGGTAAAATTGTGACTATATTCCCAGAAGGTAAAATGCAAAAAAGACCAGAACATAGAAGTGATGCTAAGAGAGGAGTTGGCTATTTAGTTTGGAAATCGGGAGCTCCGGTACTACCAATTTATGTTAATTACATTAAAAAATATAAATATTTGCCAATTTGGGATATGACATTCAAAGTAGGTCAATTAACTACATATAATATAAAATCAGAAACCCAATTACAACAATATGCAGATAAAATTCTAGATTCTGTTTATCAGTTAGCTTAAAAGTAGAGAATACTTATAAATTAAACTTTAGAATATATGGACGGGGTGGATGTATTTTTTCTTTAATATAGTCTACGACTATGCAGATATAATTTTAATAGCGGAGGGTTTATCTCTCAATTTCGTAGGGCTACCTTTAAGTCTCCTTTATATATTAGTCCTATGAGAAACTTAAAGTATACTTTTTAATTGACAAAAAAAATGAAACATGGTATACATTGTAAGTCCATCAAAGCCAATCTTAGACATTGGCATGGTTTTTTGTTAAGTCAACTCTTCTTTAGAATCTTTCCAACCAGAAGAAGATTTATTTTTTTTTCGATAGGTTTGTCAATTTTATTTGGAATTGTCGATATGATGACAGGAGTCAAAACGATAATATTATTTGGAGTAGGGTTATTACTAGCAAGAATAAGTAATAAAATAAAGGTCTGAGAGTTTATGAAGTTTTTATATGCCCCCCCCTACTGGAAGGAGGGGGGGGCTTTTACTTTCTCTTACTTCTAGCTAAATAAATCTCTTTAGCTTGTTTGTATCTCACAATAGCTTCTTGTCTAGCCTGAGGGTGTGATGTAATGGGTGTAAATACAGTATTGTAATAACTCTCATCCAGCCATTTATTTTGATATAGTCCTTTAGTATCATAATTCTCCGCTTGCAGGTAAGGGTTGAAAATTCTAATTGGTTTTGGATCAGCTCCTACTGAAGCTCCCCATTGCCAACCACCATTATTAGATGGTTCATCTAGGTCAATCAAACTAGCTCGGAAATATTCCTGCCCCCATCGCCAATCTATACCTAAATTTTTAGACAAAACACTAGCTACAATCATTCTGGAGCGATTATGCATCCAGCCAGTTTTAGCTAATTGTTGCATAGAAGCATCTACAATCGGATAGCCAGTTTTACCGGTCATCCAAGCGATGAATCTCTTCTGAGCTTTCTCTCCTTGAGCCCAATCTATGGTCTGTCTATATTGAGCTTGGAATTCCAAATCTAATAAACTTGGCTGATGATAAAGTAAATAAGCATAAAATTCCCGCCAAATTAGCTCGGAGATATAAGTAACAGCTCCAGTATCTGCTTTGCTGTCTAATGCCAACTCTTCTAAACTCAAGTTTAGATATACTTGAATCATATCCTTTAATTTACGGGCAGATACTAATCCCCAAGCCAGAGCTAAACTCATACGAGAGGTTTGTCCATTATATGAGATATCTAACTCCAAGCTATTACGATTTAAATTATAATTTTCTAATTTGCCTGAGATTAGATAACTGTTGAATAAATTCAAAGCCTCTTGCTCTGAAGTATACCAACTAGATAAATCAGGTAAAGGAAAATAATCGTCTAAATCATAAATTCTATCACCAATTTGGAATTCTCTTTTTGAGTTAAATAAAGATAGAATACTATTAGACTTAGATTCTACATAGTTCCAAGACTCCAATAGGGTAGAGGTGGCATAATTTAAACCTTCTAAATCAGGTTTAGATACAGGTTGTAGTTCCAAAAACTCTCTCCATACCGACTTTTTAAAAGGAGTAAAAACAGTATAAAGTGATCCATTTTGACTTCTAGTATCAGGATTAACACTGAGCCTATCTTTGAATATGTTTACCACAATCCCAGCCTCTTTAATCTTATTAACTTGAGTATCAAAATCAGGATAAATATCTTGATTAACAAAAATCTCCAGATTATATTTTTGGGCAAGTTCAATAATTGAGCGAGACCCCTTACCGCGAATAAGATTAAAATGAGGGAATTGACTAGCAAATTTAGGGATGGCCTGAGATAATAGATACCTCTGTGGGTATCCAAATTGAGATTTTGGATTAGCCTCTAACATATAATCTTCCAAAATAAATAGAGGAGCAAATATAGCCCCAGTCTCACGAGCTTTAGCAATAGCATAGAATAGGGCAGAATTATCTTCTAGTCTCAAGTCTCGTCTTGCCCAATAAATAATTAAATTAGATTTCATATATTTTTTTATTATAGCATAGATTTATTCATGCTTTTTACTAAACCATTTTTGGGTATTGGGATTACGATGTGGGCAACCAGGCCAGCAGCAAGGAGTTTTCTCTCCTGCCTCTAATTCTTCTAACATTCTAGAGATATGTTTGAGACGAGTTTCATCTCTTTTGACAATAGTCACCCAACAAATCCATTCATTCCTCTGAATTGGAGTTAAGTTATTCCATTTTTCTAGTATATTAGGGTTTTTTTGTAAAACTTCCTGCATATCTGAGGAAATAGGATGTAATATCCCTGATAAAATTGTTTGATTTTGCATAAAAATTGTATTGTAATATATATTTTTATTGTACATTATATTAAGTTAATTGTAAAACACATATTCCTCAGGCTTATTGGTGGCACCTTCCCCAAGGGAGGACAATGTTTTTATATAAAAAATCCCCGCTGCGATGTGCATTGGGGATTGTGTGTGGGAAGAAGGTTAAAATCTTACATTAGATCTCAACAATTTCTTCTTTTGGTATTTTTTTAAAAATGCTATCTCAAAGTTTTCAAAGAACTTTAGCCTCTCGATTTGGTTTATTAGGAGACTGTGTCAAGGTTGAGTGTAGCCTATTTGAAAATTTTTGGCAATTATGGTATTATCATAGATAAAGCATTGTTATATATTGCTATCTAATATGAAAGTTATTCAACAATTTGTAGAGTATTTTGAGTCTCAAGGTCATATTCAGGTAGACTCTTCCTCTTTATTACCTAAAGGGGATACTTCGGTTTTATTTACTACGGCAGGGATGCAGCAGTTTAAGTCTTATTATCTTGGGACTCCGTCTCCGTATGGGAATCGGGTTGTGAGTGTGCAGAAGTGTCTTCGAGTTGATGATATTGATGAGGTGGGGGATGAGACTCATAATACTTTTTTTGAAATGCTTGGGAATTTTTCTTTTAATTATCCTGAAGGTGAGGGGAGTTATTTTAAGGCTGAAGCGATTAGATTTGGGTATGAGCTAATTGCAGAGCAGTTGGGCATGCAGATTGATTATGTGACGGTCTTTGTTGGTGATGAGAAGAGTCCTAGAGATACTGAAACTCTAGCTATTTGGCAGGATTTAGCTCGGGATAAAGGAATTGAGTTAGAGATTAAAGAATTAGGAAGAAAAGATAATTTTTGGGGTCCAACTGGAGCAGAAGGGCCTTGTGGGCCAACTACGGAGATTTTTGTGAATGGGGTGGAGGTTTGGAATATTGTTTTCAATCAATATTATTCTAAAATTGGTGGTATCTTGGAGACTTTACCTCAACAAGGTGTGGATACAGGTGGAGGTTTAGAGAGAATTATGGCTCAATTGGAGGGTGTAAGTTCAGTGTATGAGACGAGAGTCTTTGCTTCAATTATGTCTGATTTGAGGGAACGATTTCAAGATCAAAAGGATTCTGTATATAGAGTTTTATTTGACCATATTCGGGCCAGTACTTTTCTTTTAGCTGAGGGAGTAGTTCCTTCTAACAAAGAACAAGGTTATATTTTGAGGCGCTTACTTCGTAAAGTGATGAGTTTAACCAATTCTTATGATAGATCTCTTGAGCTGATTTTTGATACAGTAGACTCTATTATTGAGATTTATAAGGATAGATATATTGATTTAGTTGTAGCTAAAGATAGCATAAAATCTTTAATTCAAAATGAATATGCACTATTTCAAGATGCTTTATCTCGAGGGATGAAGTATGCAGATAAAATTTTGAAGAAAAAGCGAGTGCCTCATATGTCGGGAGAAGAAGCTTTCTTGTTAGCTTCTACTTATGGTTTATCTCCAGAGGTTTTAAAATTACAAGGACTATCTTTTGATGAGAGTGATTTTGAGATTTATAAAGCTGAACATCAGGCTGTTTCTCGGGCTGGAGCTACCAAAAAATTTGGAGGACATGGATTGATTTTGGATAATGGGGAGTTGAAAGCTGCCAATGAAGAAGAGTTAGCTATTGTAACTAGGCTTCACAGTGCTACCCATTTATTGAATCAGGCTTTACGAGAGGTTTTGGGGCAAGAAGTGGAACAAAAAGGTTCAGATATTACAGCAGAGCGAACTCGATTTGACTTTAGTTTTGATAGAAAACTGACTCCTGAGGAAATTCAAGTGATTGAGGATAAAGTTAATAGTTATATTCAACAAGAAGCTGATGTTATTATTACTAATATGTCTCTGGAGGATGCTAAAAAATCTGGAGCTTTATATTTGTCTAATAGAAATTATCCAGAAGTGGTAGATGTGTATAGCTTTGGAAATGTATCTAAAGAATTGTGTGGAGGACCACACATTAAGAACACTAAAGAGATAGGACAGTTTAAGATTAAAAAGGAAGAAGCTGTGGCTCGCGGTGTGAGGCGAATTCGTGGTATAATAATTTAATATGAAAATAAAGCAGAAAATTCTACTTAGAAAATCTCTACATTTGAGTTTAATTATCCCATTTGGAATTTTTTGGTATTTATCATTGCAGACTTTTGCTTATGCTCAGGAATATGCCAGATGGTTCTTGATTATTTTTGTTTCTTTATTCTTGATTTATGAATATATTAGACTAGATACTAAAATATGGGTCCCTTTTGCTAAATTGGTAAAGCCAAAAGAGTATGAGACTAGTGTAGATGGGTTTAATTTAGTATTGGCTGCTATTGTTGCTAATAGTTTATTCTCTCCTCAAATTGCTGTTGTAGCCATTTTAATAGCTATTATTGGAGATACTTTCTCTACAATTGGTGGAATTTATGGTACAATGAAAGTATTCCCAAAAACTGAAAACAAAACCACTTGGGAAGGTATCTTTCTCACATTGTTAGCTAACTTTTTTATTGCTGGTAGTATTCTTGGGTTTAGTCTTTTTCCATTAGTGCTAGCTATTGCTGGAGTAGTTATCGAGACTTATGCTACTAAATTAGACGATAACTTAGCTATTCCTTTAGGAGTGGGTTTAATTGGAGAAATTATCTTGTTTATAATAACATAAATTTATTAATATGTTTGGAAAAAAAGAAATATTACAACCTTTAATCATAGATATATCAGAAAATAGAGTCTCAGTAATTGATTATACAATAGATACAAAAACGGGAAATACTATTATTAAAGCTTTGGGTGAGACAAAGTTGCCTTTTGGAGTAGTCAACACAAACTTTATTGAACAAGAGGATTTATTAGTACAAGCTATTGAGGAGGCTATTACTCAAGTAAGACCTGTTAATTCGAATGTTAAGGAGCAGTCTAGTGTTGTATTTGGGGTTTCTGGTCCAATGGTTGAGGTTGTGCCAAGAGTAATTGAACTACAAAGAGATAATCCGAATCATAAAATTCGATCTAAAGAATGGGTTAATTCTATTGATGATGTGTACTCTAAATTCGACTCTGAAGTTTATAATAGTGCTCAAGGACATACTTCACCACTATCTCTTGTCCAAATTTCACTTAATAATATTATTCTAGATGGACAAGAATATCTCTCGCCAATTAATGAAATAGCTGAGCAAATCACCTTAGATACTATTAATACCTATATTCCTACTAATTATAAACAATCTTTGATCAATATAGCCAAATCCAATGATTTACAGTTAGAAGGAGTTTATCATTATGACTTTGGAGTGGGACAGTTAATATTAGATTATAATACCAATAAAGATATATCGATTATTCTTGTAGACATTAGATTTGGACATACTAGTATTAGTCTTATACAAAACCAAAAAATTACATATGCCCATTCATTTAGTGTTGGAAGTCATAGTTTTACTCAAGCTATTGCCAATACCTTTCAAATTACTATCGATGAGGCTGAGACTGTGCGTCAAGAATATAGTATGTTACAACTACCAAGAGATATGTCACGTAAAATTACAGATGCTCTAGAAGCTGAAATTTCTCTTTGGTTACAAGGGGTGATATATTCTCTAAAGTATCTTAATATGAATAATAGTCTCACTCACATTTTTTTATATGGTGAAGGGGCTACACTATTAGGAGTAAAAGAATCTCTAGAATATAGTACTTGGTATAAATCACTTAGTTTAACTCAGAAACCTTCATTGTCTATTTTAACTTCTAAGCAATTCTCTCATATTGTAGATATGACCAGTCATATAGAAGGTTCTAGATTTGTAGGTATGTTGGGCTTACTTCATCTTTCAAGTATTCCTTTGGACATTCATTTACCTTATCGTATAAGCGAATAAATATGAAATCTCATACATCCAAAAAATCCATCATTATAAATCCAAAAGACAGCTTATCTGATATTATTTATCAGATAAAAAGTTATGTTCTTCAAAACAAAAATACTTCTGTATATATACCAGATGCTATGTATATGCTATATAATCCTGTTAATAGGGAATTGTTTATAAATAACATCAAGCAATTATCAGATAAATATGATATAGATTTATATAGTACAGACAATAGTTTGATAAATTTACTAAAGGCTGCAGACATCAAGATTAAATATTTAGATAATATACAGGATATTGAAGATGATGCCTCTCATCAACAAGATGATGCCACATATATTGATTTCTTAGCTTATAAACAAGCCATTCAAGATAATCCAGAACAACATTCGATACAGTCAGAACCAATTTTTCAGGCCTCAAATAGAGATAACAGTGTAAATATTCCTACTAAAAGGCATACTAATAATAACTCTAAACCACATTCTAAAGGGTTATTATATTTAGCTATTATTTTAGGTGTAGTTTTTGCCTCTTTATTATCTCTAGTCTTTATCCCAAAGGCTGAAATTACAATTAAAACTAAAACAGAGGAATTATCTAAAGATTTTGAAGTGACTTTTGATCCTAATATTACTGATATTAGTTTAGAAAATAGGACTGTTCCATCTATGGTAGATATTATTTCAGCTTCCGTAGACGGAACTTATGAAGCTACTGGTTCTCAAACTGGGGGTACTAGAGCAGAAGGAGCCATTACTATTATTAATAAGACCTCAACATCACAACAATTAGTTGTAAATACCAGATTTAGATCAGAGAAAGGAAAACAATTTAGACTTATAGAATCTGTAATCGTTCCAGCTAATGCTTCTATCGAGGCTAAAATTAGAGCTGAATCTATAGGAATTGACTATAATATTCCTGCTGGTAAACTTACAATCCCTGGGCTAGAAGATACTCCAACTAAATTTGCAAGTATATATGGAGAGTTGAAAACGGATTTGAAAAATGGTACATCTGAAGATGGAACTGTAGTCACTAATGAAGATATAGATAAGGCTAGAGTTGATTTACAGAATAAATTAACGGAAGTAGTGAATAGTCAAGTTACAGAAAAAGAAGATTTGAAAGCTCTAGCTGTACAAAGTAAATTGAATGATATTAAATATGAAGGACTACCAAATGCTGGTGAAGGTATTAGAAGTTTTAATGTGAAAGCTAGTAGTAGTTTATCAGGAGTTTTTTATAAAGAAGAGGATTTAGATAAAGTTATTAAATCTCTATTAGAGACTCAAGTTTTAGAATCTCAACAATTGGGAGATATTAATATTAGATTTGATAGACAGCAGGAATTTCCTGATAAACAAGCTGTAAAAATCAGAGTATATGTAAATTATAAAATTCAAACCAAGTTTGAGAAAGATAAGATAATTAATAGTATTAGACTTAAAACAGTCTCTCAATCTAAATCTTATTTAGAGAATTTAGATAATGTTGACACTGTAGAATTATTTCTTACTCCCAGCTTTAGTCCAATTTTACCAGTTTTGAAGTCTAGAATAACTATAAATGTTGAATAATATGAATATTATTTGGCCTTTGTTATTGCCACTTATCCCTCTTACCTGGGGTTTGATAGATGTAGTAAGGCTAAAAAACTTTTTAGAAGATAGAGGTTTGCTAAAACTAGGTTTAGAGAGAAGTGAGTTAGAACGATTAAATATAATTAGAGCTATTATCTTTGCCTTAATTATAATATTTGTAATTCTAGCTTCAGGTAAAACTCAACTTATTGTCGGAATGATAGGTATGATAATGGGAGGTCTTATTATATACTACTCAGAGATTATACACCGAGTTTTTGGAATAGGAGGTGGACCAGATTCTAAATTTAGAGCTGATACTAAAGTGAAATTAGTAGGTTTAGTTATTTGTATTTTATCAGCCCTTTGGATGTCAGGAATCACACAAGGATTATTGATTTGGTTCCTTCAAACGTCTAATTTGTTGCCAGACCCAGATTTAACATCATATTTCGGAGGCTCTATTTAATCTATCCATAATGGCCAACCCTAACCCTTCGGGGTGAAAACTCTCAGCCAATATAATATCTACTTTCTGAGAGTCAAAATAATGTAAACCAGCATATAGATTAGACGATACAGTCTTATAATTAGTTCTAGATCCCAAATCAAAACCAATTACTTGAGAAGGTAATATCTGATAAATTTCAGTAGAGATTAAAGCACCTACTTTATATCCTTTAGCTAGATAAGATTCTATTTTTGATGCAATATCCTCATCCAATGGTACTAGTTCTAACTTAGCTTCTGGAGCATAATGTCGATATTTCATCCCAGGGGATTGTATCTTATTTGTTTTTTGAGATAATGTTACTTTAGTTCCTAATATTTGCTCAATTTGTTCTTGAGTAATATATCCCTGTCTCAAAATGACCGGTTGTTTTTCCAGAGCATTAATAACAGTAGATTCCAGACCTATTTCACTTGGCTCTCCCTCTATTACAAAAACATTATTTTCAAAATAATCTTTAATCTGTTGTGGTTGAGTAGAACTAGGCTTTCCTGAAGGATTGACTGAAGGAGCTGCTAAAGGTACGCTACATTTAGAAATAAATTTCTTCGCAATAGAATTGCTAGGAAAACGAATTACCACGGTATCAAGACCAGCTGTAACAATATCTGATATAATCTCAGATTTTGGGAAGACAATACTGAGAGGTCCGGGCCAAAATTGATCAATTAGCTTTTGATTTTCACTTGAAATATTACTAACCAATTGAGGTAATATTTCAAGTGAACTAATGTGGACAATCAGAGGATTATCAGCTGGTCTATTTTTGAGCTTGAAAATTTTGGCAATAGCTTGTTTATCAAAAACATTAGCCCCCAAACCATATACAGTCTCAGTCGGAAAAGCTACAATACCACCATTTTGGATAATTTGCATGCCTTTTTGAATTTGTAAATCTAAATTTAGCTTCATATATTAATTATAGAATTAAAATAGTATAATATATTTATATATTAATATCAATAAATTATGGATTATAATACTATTAGCTTACATTGTTTTAACACTTTACCTCAAATTGGACCAAAATCTCTAGCTAAAATTCAGGGAGCAGGAGCCCATAGACTTTGGTTAGAAGGCACTTTGAATGAGTTTCAATCTATCCTAGGATCTAGAGCTAAATTGGAATGGTATCAGGAATTTATTAAATTAAATCGAAAAAAATTTTTAGAACAAGAATTAGCATATCTAAGTAAAGAAAATATTCAAGTTATAAATAGACAAAATGCAAGTTATCCAGATAAATTATTAGAGATATCTACTCCACCTACAATTCTATATGTTAAAGGAGATATTAGTGGACTTGATAATGCCCTATCCATAGTTGGTACTCGTAAATATACTCCTTATGGAGCTAGAATAGCTGAAAAATTGAGTAGGGAATTATCTGAGGCCGGTATTCCAATTATTAGTGGATTGGCTTTAGGTATAGATAGTATTGCTCATAGAGGTTGTCTAGATGGTAAAAGTAAAACTATCGCTGTATTAGGTGGAGGAATTTCATCACAAGCTTTATATCCGAAAACTAACCAATCTCTGTCCAATACCATTATATCTAGTGGGGGAGCTCTAATTAGTGAATTTCCACCTAAAAGTAATCCTAGAAGAGAAAATTTTGTGCTAAGAAATCGTATAGTTAGTGGAATAGCTAGAGGTATATTGGTAATAGAAGCCCCTATAAAAAGCGGTACTATGACTACGGTAAAATATGCCTTAGAGCAAAACCGAGATGTATTTGCAATTCCTGGCAATATAGATGTTAAAAATAGTGAAGGTACTAATCAACTAATCAAACAAGGTGCTTATGCAGTAACTCAAGCTGAGGATATATTAAATGTATTTGGGTTGGAAATAATTCGCAGAGAATTAGATTTAAGTCAATTTCAACCAGAACAAATAGTAATATTACAACATTTAACTCATAACCCACTAAGCATAGAACAATTATCTCAACTAACCCAACAAGAAGTAATGGATTTAATGGCTACATTGTCTATTTTAGAATTATCTGGCATCGTGACCTTGGGTGCTCAAGGAGAATATTCTCTGAATGTCAGAATAGATTAGAGTTTTAATACTATTATCTAGTACATCCACTAGTAAATACACATAAAATATGATACAATAAAATTAAATGTATAAGAATAAATTATGAGTATTATAGCTACTACTAATCTAGTTGGACAAGAAGTTGATATTGTAGGATGGGTAGATACCAAAAGAGATCATGGTAAAATTGCTTTTTTAGATTTAAGAGATAGAACGGCTAAAGTACAAGTAGTTTTAGTCCCAGCTAGTCTTGATGAAAAATCCAAAGTTTTAATGTCAGAAATTCGACCAGAATGGGTGTTGAAAATTCATGGGTTGGTAAAGTCTAGACCAGAGAGATTAATAAACCCTGACTTATCTACAGGTACAATCGAAATAGAAGCTTTGTCAGTGGAAGTTTTGAATACAGCTATTACTCCAGTTTTTCCTTTGGAACAGAATAAGAATGACATTAGTGAAGAATTGAGATTACAGTATAGATATTTGGATTTGAGAAGACCATCTATGTATAATAATCTATTTAAAAGACATAAGGTTAATCAATTTGTAAGAAATTTTTTAGATAATGCAGACTTTATTGAAGTTGAAACACCAATTTTGACTAAATCTACTCCAGAAGGGGCTAGAGACTTTATTGTACCATCTCGTCATCAAACTGGTAGTTTTTATGCCTTACCCCAATCTCCACAACAGTATAAGCAATTGCTTATGGCGGGAGGGGTGGAAAAATATTTCCAAATTGCTAGATGTTTTAGAGATGAAGATACTCGTAAAGATCGACAACCGGAATTTACCCAACTTGATATGGAAATAAGTTTTGTCTCTTCAGAAGATGTGATGAATTTGAATGAAAAGCTATTAATAGAATTAGTACAAACTTTGTATCCAGAAAAAAAGATTCAATCTATTCCTTTTCCAAGAATTAGCTATGCTGAGGCAATGGAACAATATGGCAATGACAGACCAGATATTAGAGAAGATAAAACAGATGATAATCTATTAGCCTTTTGTTGGATTGTAGACTTTCCACAGTTTGAAAAGACAGAAGACGGTAAGTGGACATTCTCCCATAATCCTTTCTCAGCCCCTAAACCAGAATATATGGATAAATTGTTATCCAAAACAGATATCGAAAAAATAATTTCTACTCAATATGACATTGTTTTAAATGGATTTGAAATTGGTGGTGGAAGTATTAGAAATCATCAAGCAGAAGCTCTAAGAAAAGTTTTGGAAATTATTGGGTATGAAGGAGAAGTTGTAGATGATTCTTTTGGACATATTCTAAACGCTTTATCCTCAGGAACACCGCCTCATGGAGGAATTGCTTGGGGCTTGGATAGGTTATTGGCTGTATTACAAAATGAATCTAGTATTCGAGAAGTAATTGCTTTTCCAAAGACTGGAGATGCTCATGACCCAATGATGCAATCTCCAAGTAAAGTATCAATCGAGCAATTATTAGAGCTAGGAATAGGTATCAAAAAACAATAGTTGACTATAATAGGGATTATTGGTACAATGATATAACTTATGCGGGAAGTGGCGCAATGGCTAGCGCACCTGGTTTGGGACCAGGGGGCTGCAGGTTCGAGTCCTGTCTTCCCGACACTAATTTTATATTATATACAATATAGAAGTCTTTGACTTTATATACAATTCATAATATAATTTATATTGAAATATTAAATATAGACATCCAATATGAATCCTCAAGATACTGACACAGTTACCAAAATCACCATAGAAGATATTAGTTCCCATCAGACAGAGACTGTGGAAGTAACTCATAAAGATGAAGCAGAGATGATTCCAGAACGAGAAAATGCCATCAAGATCCCTTTAGATAATATAGTGAAAAAATAGTATCTATTCTGATAATATTAACTTTTCAAGCTTACAAATTATTAAATTGAGATATCAATAATTATTTAGCTCTAATCTTTTTAATAAAATCATAAGTTTGCTCGGCAATTGCTGTGTAAGAAAATTTTTCTTCAGCTTTCTTTTGTCCGGTTTTGGATAATTTTTTATACTTAACCTTATTACTATAGGCTTCTATTAAAGCCTCTCTAATAGATAAAATGTCTTTTTCTAATACAATATAACCAGTTTTATCAATCACTAAAGGTATAGCTCCACTATCTGATCCAATTACAGGTGTGCCGGCGGCCATTGATTCTACTAAAACTCTACCGAATTGTTCTTTCCAGATAGGAGTTGTATGTGATAGTAAAATAGATATGTCCAAAAGTTGAAAATAAACTGGAATATCATCAAAATCAATTGCTTGATGGATGCTTATAATATAGTTTAGGTTTAATTTATCAATTAATTGATTTAATTGTTCTAAATATTCAGTATCCCCATTTCCAATAATTAATACTTTGGTATTGGGTTTATTCCAGCCAGCTAAAGCATAAATCATATCCTCAATACCTTTTTCCTGTGTAATTCTTCCTATATATCCATACACAAAAGTGTCTTGTTTTAAATTTAATTTTTCTCTAATAGATGTTAATTTTTTAACTGAAACTTGCTTAGCAAATCTATCATAATCTACTCCTAATTGGGGAAATGTACCTTTCATACCTTTGAATTTTAGAGATAGCATTCTTTGTTCAAAGTCTTTCCATACCTCAGGAAATTGAAACACTAAACCATCTAATTTAGGTATAATAAATTTTTCTATTAGGTGAAATGAACTATATCTAAATTTTTGGTATATAGACTTAGCTTCATTCTCCCAAATATGACAAATATTTTCCTGAGATAATAAAATTAATTTAGTTGTAGGTAAAAATTTTTTAGTCACATAAGTAACCTGGGCTGCAATCTGAGTCCAATACTCTTCTTCCAACATAATAATATCTGGATTAATTTCACTCAAAGTTTTCTTAAGGTTTTTGAAAATAAAAAAGTTTAGTTTGCCAGTAAAATATCCAGGTAAAATAATATGTTTATAATTTTTCCCTTGATAAGGATTAGTATATACTTTTTGTCCACCACCCTCTAGTCCAAATTCTGGAGTAATTAGAGTTATATTTAGGTCTTGATACTTAGTTAATGCTTCTATCTTTTCTCTATAAGGAGTATAGACATAGGCATGAGATATAATTACTAAATTTATCGAATTTTTCATAACAACCATATTATATCATTTCCAATTAAGATAGGTAATAGAGAATTGTAAAGTAGTCGCAATACAGACCCAAACCAAATAAGGAATTTGCATCAAAGCTACCCATTTCATATAAGGCCAAATTGCAATCATAGCCCAGATAATAGTAGCTAAAATCAAAGTAATATCAATAGCAGCTAATAAATTATTCCGAAGCCCAAATTGAATAGGACTAAAAGCAATATTAAAGAATATATTTAAAACAAATGGTAAAACTACCATCCAACTCAATTTGCCATTCATCCATTGATAAAATACCCCACTAAAAGATATAAAAATTAAAATATATAACACAGACCACACATTTCCAAATAACCAGTTAGGCGGAGCCCAAGATGGTTTTATCAATTCCTCATACCAATTAGAAGTATTCATATTTATTATTTATTTTTTAACATACATGATATCATTTGCGGAAGTGAGAGGATTCGAACCTCTGGTAGGGGTAAACCTACAACAGTTTTCAAGACTGCCGCCTTCAACCGCTCAGCCACACTTCCATTTATAAAACTTATTATATCATATTTATAATGTTTTGTATAGGATATGTAATTATAAATTATGAATTGTAGGGGGACCTTTCAGTCTACTTAATCCACCACCGGCACTTCGTGCCACCTCCTCCAAAGGAGAACAATTACTTATTTAGTACTCTGTGTATTTCTTTAATTTGTTTATCCCACTTACTTAATAATTTGTCTACGATCTCCGCATCTCATAAACAATAATTAACAATTATACAAAGTATGTTATAATTATATTATAATCTGAATATAAAATTTTATGGCTGGGATTTGGCGACGCTGGAGAAGATATAGAAGAAAAGTTAGACAGTATGTTTCTAAACAATACCTAAGAGAGATTGTCTATGGTGGAAGTGATGGGATTGTTACTACTTTTGCAGTAGTAGCCGGCTTTACAGGAGCTAATGTATTTGGGTCTAATATGATTGGTGTGACTATGGGGGCGGTAGTTTTGTTTGGTCTGGCTAATTTATTCTCTGATGCTGTTTCTATGGGACTTGGTGACTACATGTCTACTCGTTCACAAGAGGATTTATATAATAAAACTTATAAAAAAGAATTAAAACATCTAGACCATAGTACAAAATCTTTTGATGAGAGAGTAGAAAAGCATTTGTTAGAAAAAGGATTTAATCAATCTGATGCTGAGGAAATTATGAAATTATTTCATAAGAATCCAGAGTTTGGAATTGAATGGCTAATGCAAGAATATCACGGTATTCCTGATCCTGGAAATAGTAGCCCAATATTTTCGGCCTTAGCTACACTAGTTTCCTTTTTATTTTTTGGATTTATTCCGCTTATTCCTTTTGTGATTAGGGTCCCTGACCCAACACATGCCTTTATATTATCTATATCAGGCGTAGTAATTGCTCTTACATTACTTGGTTTATTAAGATGGAAAGTTGTAGGCTATGGCTTGACTCGAGCTTTGGGAGAGACTCTTTTTTTAGGGGGAGTATCAGCTTCCATAGCCTTTATTATAGGTGCTTTAATCGGAGCTTAGATTGACTAAAATTATATAAAAAGGCATACTATAGTAAGTGATAACAATTTAACTATTATGAAGGTAGCTTTAGTGCATGATTATTTAGTTCAATATGGGGGGGCAGAAAGAGTGTTGGAAGTATTTGCTGAGATGTTTCCAACTGCACCCATTTATACTTTGATATATGATCCTTCTCAGCTATACGGAGCCTTTAGTGATAAAAAAATTCGTACTTCTTTTTTACAAAATTTACCTTTTGCTAAAACCAATCATAGGTTATTCCCAATTTTGATGCCATTAGCAGTAGAAGACTTGGATTTGACTGCTTATGATTTGGTGATCTCTTCCTCTAATAGCTATACTAAAGGAGTTATAACTAGACCAGATGCTATTCACATCTGTTATTGTCATACCCCAATGAGATATGCTTGGGATGACTATCATAGACATTTTCAGGAGTTTAGCTATATTTCTTTGATCAAACATATATTGCCTTTTGCTATGAACTATATTCGTTTATGGGATAAAATTTCAGCTGATAGAGTGGATTATTACTTAGCTAATTCTAATAATGTAGCTGGTAGAATTAATAAATATTATAGGATGCAAGCAGAGGTATTATATCCTCCAGTAAATACAGAGGTAGAGTTTGACACTAACTTAGATGGAGATTATTATCTTATGTTGGGCAGATTTCTGCCGTATAAACATTATGATATTGTAGTTGAAGCTTTTGTTAAAAATGGTAAAAAATTACACCTTGTGGGCTTGGGTCCCGATGAAGAAAAATTAAAATCTTTATCTAAAGGACATGATAATATTAAATTTTTAGGTAGATTAAGTGACGAGGAAGCACAAAAGCAATTTAAAGAATGTAAAGCCTTTATATTCGCTTCAGAAGATGATTTTGGCATCGTGCCAGTAGAAGCTATGGCGGCTGGGAAACCAGTGATTGCTTATAGTAGAGGAGGTGCTTTGGAGACTGTAGAGGAAGGTAAAACAGGTATATTCTTTGAGGAGCAAAATCCAGAATGTATAATAGAAGCTGTTGAAAAATTTGAAAAGATGGAGTTTGATGCTAATTATATACATAATTATGCTCAAAAATTTTCTAAAGATGCCTTTAAACATAATTTCTACAAATTTTTAGAAAAATATGATATTATGTAATATATAATTAATAAATTTCTATGAATATATATAAGAACTTTTTTAAGAAAAATGCTCTATTCTTGAGTATAATCACCGTGATTGGAATTAGTCTAGGTCTTGCTTTGACAAGATTGTTACCAATCTCTTATGATGTGTCTTTGGCACTTAATATTGAAAGAAAAGCTGAAAATACAAATGAATTTTATACTTATGATGGATTTTATGCTATTCAGGCTACAGAATTATTCGGTAAAAGTGTTGCTAGTTGGTTTGTGACTCCAGATTTTGTGGAAGATGTATTGAGGAATGCAGATAAGTCAGATATAGATAAATTATCTGTCAAAGACTTTAGAAGAATATTCACCCCAGAACAAGTTTCGGCTAATGTAGTGGAAGTGAGATTTGGAGTAGATAAGACCGAAATAGGGACAACTCTGACAGATTCAATTTCAAGTAGTATTGTCTCATATATGCAAACTCGTGATATTAAAAATTATAATATATTTGTAGGAACTCCAGTGGTCAGACAAGTAGACTATAATCCAATTCTATTTGCCTTAGGAGGAGCCTTTTTAGCACTTGCCATTGGGATTAGTGTAGCAGCTATTAGGCAACATTATTGGGAAAAATGAAAATAGGTATAGATGCCCGCGGGATTACGGATGGATTTAAAGGAGGTGTGGGAGAATATACTCAGCATATAATTCAGTCTTTAACACAATATAACGATTTAGATTTAGAAATTTTAGCCACTGGTGTAAGTCAAAAATCTAATATTGAAGGTATTGATAATACTTGGGTACAATATTCTAATAGACTATTGAATTTATCTCTGCAAGTCTCTGCTAGACCATACTTAAATACTTTGTTTCAAAATGCTCCAGATAAAGTTTGGATGCCTAACTGGAATATAACGTCCGTGAGCTCAAAGACCGAGCTGATTTTGACCGTGCATGATTTAGCCATAAGAGTTTTGCCAGAAGTATTCTCCCAAAAGATGAGATTATGGCATAAATATATTGGTATAGATAAATTATTAAACAGAGCTAATACTATTATTGCAGTATCCGAGTCAACCAAAAGAGATCTGATAGATATCTATAATGTAAATAATGAGAAAATAAAAGTAATTTATTCAGGGATTGATCCATTATTTAGGCAAGAATTTAGCCAGTCATCAATGCAACAAGTTAGGCAAAAATATAATTTACCAGATAGATATATTTTGTATTTAGGTACGATTGAGCCGAGGAAAAATATTCAATTATTAATTCAAGCCTTTGAGCGAATCGCCACCAAAGATAAAGATGTCAAGCTTGTAATAGCCGGAGTTAATGGTTGGCTATATAAACAAATTCATCAAGCTATAGATAATTCACCTTTTAGAAATAGAATACTTAGAATTGGTTTTGTAGCCGTAGAGGATAAGTCGATTGTATATAAATTAGCTAGAGTCTTTGTCTATCCATCATTATATGAAGGATTTGGCTTCCCTCCACTAGAGGCAATGGCCTCAGGCACTCCCACAATTGTCGCTAATAATTCAGTTTTTCCAGAAATTGTGTTGAATGCAGCTTACAAAACTTCACCATATGATGTAGTGGAGCTAAGTGAGATAATATATAGTATACTAACAGATAATAGCTTATATAGACACTATAGCAAACAAGGCTTAGAGCGAAGCCGAGACTTTGATTGGGACAAAACTGCCCAAGAGATGAGAGATGTATTTATCAGTTAGTATTGACAAAATTAGGTAAATGTGGTATAAGTAGAATTGTAAACACTATAGTAGGAGATCCTACAGTGTCTCTCGTTCAACAAAAAGCCCCTCGCCTTCATCCGATCGGTGAGCCTGACCATCCCCTTCAGGTCCGATCAATCGGACTCTTGAAGGGAGTGCTTGCTCCTGACGGGACAATCACCCTGACTGGAAACTTCCATGGTAAGTCTCTTATCCTCCGCGATAAAGTTTATGGACTTGTCCAAAAACTTATCAAGAAAGGTCAATACGAAGCCATGTTCGTGGTGTATCCACGGACAAAGGATGGTTTCGTAACCTCATTTGAGGTAATTGGAGTATGGAAACCCAGTGTTTTGGATCCCGACTCAGGGGCTCAGGATGACCTTCCCGAGGAATTCTCGATTCGCGGTGAAGTCTGCCGCAAGGTGTGGTGGGATGATCGGTATGGCCATAGGGTTTCGGTGAAAGTTTTCGGTGAATACTTTGTCACAGTTGATTTTGGGGAAGCTCCATACCTGTCTATTGGAGATTTTGTCTCCATGGATGCCATCCTCACTGAGGATGGTCGGCTTTATGCCGAGAGAGTGGAGCTTATCCCCACTGCCAATGAATTGGCTGTAGTCCGGCCTGCTCGCCCTGAGCAACGACCTGGTCGGTTGACCCGTCAACGGTCTTCCGCCATCGCCTGACACCCCAGGCCCAATCTTAATCGCCCGTTCACTCGCATTAGAGTGGTGGGCTTTTTTCTTTATAATTTGACGAAAATAGAATTTCAATATAGACTACTTAATAATTAAATATAATTTTTTATGTCAAAAGCTTTAATTATTGTAGAGTCGCCGACTAAGGCGAAAACCATTTCTAAATTCTTGGGTAAGGATTATACGGTGAAGTCTTCGATGGGGCATATTCGGGATTTGCCTAAATCTAAAATTGGGGTGGATCCGGCTAAGGACTTTGAGATTACTTATGAAATCCCAGCTAAGGCCAAAAAGACTGTCACCGAGCTCAAAAAATTAGCTAAAACTAGTGATGAAGTTATTCTAGCAACTGATGAAGACCGAGAAGGGGAGGCTATATCTTGGCATTTGGCTCATATTTTGAAATTAAAACCAGCTACCGCTAAGAGAATGGTGTTTCATGAGATTACTGAGTCAGCGATTAAAGAGGCTTTGGCGAGTCCCAGGCATATAGATATTAATTTGGTAGATGCTCAGCAGGCTAGAAGAGCCCTAGACCGTTTGGTAGGGTATAAATTATCTCCGTTTTTGTGGCAAAAAGTCCAGCGAGGTCTCTCAGCAGGGAGAGTGCAGTCGGTGGCTTTGCGGTTAATTGTGGATAGAGAAAGAGAAATTGAAGCCTTTCAATCTCAAGAATATTGGACAATTCAGGGGATATTCCGGTCTAATAACGACAAAAGTCTAGATATTAGCTCTACTCTGACTCATATAGATAATAAAAGATTAGATAAATTTGCATTTCAAACCGAGTCTGAGTCTCAAAATCTAGTAGATAAACTCCAAACTTTATCTTACAAAGTCAAGTCTATAGAGAATAAAACCGCCTCACGAAATCCATA
The DNA here is from genome assembly GCA_964646465.1 of uncultured Candidatus Saccharibacteria bacterium. Classification (GTDB taxonomy): domain Bacteria; phylum Patescibacteriota; class Minisyncoccia; order SW-4-49-11; family SW-4-49-11; genus CALRBF01. The sequence continues at coordinate 32,592 of CAZYEN010000001.1, forward strand.
TCCACCTTTTATTACTTCCTCACTACAACAGGATGCAGCTAGAAGATTGTATTTCTCAGCCAAGCAAACTATGATGATAGCCCAGCAACTATACGAGGGTATTGCTATTGGTAAGCGAGGTCAGATTGGACTTATTACTTATATGAGAACTGACTCCACTAATTTATCAGCTCAGGCTATCAGTGCGGCTAAAAGTGAAATTATAAAGCAATTTGGGGAAAAATATTATCAGAGTAGGCAATTCAAAACTAAATCTAAAAATGCTCAAGAAGCTCATGAGGCTATTCGCCCGACCGATCCGAGTATAACTCCGGAGGAAGTTCAGCCATATCTGGACGATAAACAATACAAATTATATACTCTCATCTGGAGTAGATTTATGGCCAGCCAAATGAAACCGGCTATATTCGAGACTATGAATGTGTCTATACAGGACATAGAATTTAGTAAATATATTTTTAGCACTAATGGAAAGAGATTGGTATTCGATGGGTTTATGCGAGTTTATGATTTGAAATCTGAGGACGTGATTTTGCCAAACATATTCGAGGGAGAGAATTTAACTACCAAAAAGATTGAGGGGGAACAACATTTTACCCAACCCCCAGCTAGATATAGTGAAAGTAGTTTAGTCAAGGCTCTTGAGACTAATGCTATTGGAAGGCCATCTACTTATGCCTCTATTATCTCTACTATTCAGACTAGAGGCTATGTAGTCAAGAATGATGATAGAAGATTTGCACCGACAGATATTGGTAAAGTAGTGACAGATATGTTGGTGGAGCATTTCCCGCAAATTGTAGATATTGAATTTACCGCCAAAGTAGAGGAGCAATTCGATGAAATTTCTCTAGGTAAGGATACTTATCAGAATACAATGGCAGAATTCTATAATCCGTTTGAAAAGACTCTCAAAGAAAAAGACAAAACTGTAGATAGACATCGTGAAATTATTACAGACAGAGTTTGTCCAGAATGTGGAGGACAATTAGAATTAAAACGAAGTAAATTTGGTAAATTTATAG
>CAZYEN010000002.1:0-12254 GCA_964646465.1 uncultured Candidatus Saccharibacteria bacterium
TTGCCTATCGTCAATTAGCTCAAGAGTTTATAAAGTTAACTAATCAAAATTAAGATTATCAAATAGGGATAGTTATGATATAATAAATTTAATATAAAATAATGATATGAGTAAAAGTCCACTTGGTAGAGGTTTATCATCTTTAATTCCGAATAAAACATCAGATCAAGCATCTAAGGCTCAGATTATAAAATCTGATAACGTTTTGGTATCAGAGGATAAACTAATGGAGGTAAATATTAATCTCATAGAAGCTAATCCATATCAGCCGAGAACAGAATTTTTACAAGAAGAAATAGAAAATTTGGCTCAATCCATTAAGGATAAAGGTATATTACAACCACTAGTTGTGACTCAAATCTCTAAAGACAAATATCAATTAATAGCAGGGGAGAGAAGATTAAGAGCTTCTAAATTAGCAGGGCTCAAAACTATAACTGTAGTTATCAAAGATGGAATTACTGACCAAGATAAAGCAGAGTTAGCTTTGATTGAAAATATTCAAAGACAAAATTTAAACCCAATTGAAAGAGCTAAAGGTTTTGCAGAACTACAACATAAATTTAATATTACCCAAGAATCTATTGCTAAACAATTAGATATAAGTAGATCAGCCGTAGCAAATACTTTGAGGTATCTGCAATTGCCAGAAAAAGTACAAAATGCCTTATCAGTAGGAGACATTACAGAGGGACATGCCAAAATCATTGCTGGACTAGAAAACCAAGAAATACAAGAGCAAGTTTTAGATAATATTATTAATAATGCTTTAAATGTAAGGCAGACTGCTAAAGTTGTAAAGAAAGACCCTAATAGTGCTCAAAATCAAGTTAGCTCAGATGTGAAGCAGTGGGTATCTCGGTTGTCTGAGACTATTCATAACAAGGTAGAAGTCAGAAAAAAGGGTAAAAGATATATAGTTACATTAAACTTTTTTGAAGAAGCAGAGATTGAGAATTTATATAAAAAATTATCTCAATAATTAGATATGAATATTCTCAGTATAGATTATGGAGATGTTAGAATAGGTCTGGCTCATTCATCTACAGAGCATAATATAGCATTTCCACTGAAAGTAATTCAAAATAATAGTACAACTTGGAATGAGTTAGATAAAGTGATAAAAGAATATTCAATAGATTATATTTTAGTTGGCCTACCACTTAATTTTCAATCTACTGATACGCAACAAACCCTGAAAGTAAGACATTTTATTCAAGAATTAAAATCTAAATTCAAAATAACAATAGAAGAATACGATGAGAGATTAACAAGTTCTTTAGCTAAAAGATATATTCCAAAAGGACAAAGTATAGATATAGAATCAGCTAGAATTTTATTAGAAGAATGGTTAGATAAAAGATAAATATTATGGAGATAAGTGTAATTATACCAGCCTATAATGAAGAAAAACGAATCACCCCTACAATTCATAGCGTAGTAGAGTATTTGGAAAAATTAAATAAAAATAGCTATGAAATTATAGTTGTACTAGACGGCTCAAAAGATAATACTTTATCAGTAATTACCGAATTGGCACAAACATACAAAACAATTAGAATTATTGATAATAAAACTAATCGTGGTAAAGGGGCTGTGGTTAAACAGGGGATTTTAGAATCAAAAGGAGCTTATGTGTTGTTTATGGATGCGGACAACTCAACTCATATTGATGAATTAGATAAAATACTGCCAGTAATGAAACAAGGAGTAGATATTATTATAGGTTCTAGAGATATGCATGATAGTAAAATCGAGGTCAGACAAGCTAGATATAAAGAAATTTTAGGCGATTTAGGTAATTGGTGGATACAATTATTATTAGTAGGTGGTATTAAAGATACTCAGTGTGGATTTAAGGTTTTTTCTGGAGATGTTGCTCGGCATATCTTTAGCAAAATCAATATGACAGGATGGTCATTTGATATTGAGCTTTTGGCTTTGGCTCGTCATCTTGGATATAATATTAAGGAAATGCCAGTTATATGGTATAATGATGATAGTTCTCATGTGAAATCAAAAGATTATATATATGTATTAATAGATACCTTTATTATAAAGTATAGATTATTTACAGGTTATTATAAATAAAATTAAATCAATATGCCTCAAAAACAAAAGACAACCCAAGAATTCCGCCAAGATATATTTACAAGAGAGTGGGTTTTGGTTTCTACTAATCGTAATGATAGGCCAAATACATTAGTAATTAATGAAACTCAGACTAGTAACTTGACAAATTTAATAAATCCTTTTGCTGATATAGTGACCTCTAAATCAAAAGAAAAAATTTTATTAGAATTAAAGGACGATAGACAAGAGTCACAAATATTTGTCGTTAAGAATCAATATCCTCTATTGAAGGATATCAAATCTCCAGTTTATGAGACAGAAGGTCCATATAGTTTTGTTGCAGGTGAGGGAATTCATGAAGTTGTAATTTATCGTGAACCTGAAACCCAGATTAGAGATTTTTCTATTAAAAAATTAGCTTTAATGTTTAAAGCATTTCAAACCAGAAGCTTGAGTTTAATGAGTAATAAGCAGATTAGATATATTGCTATTGTGCATAATCATGGTCATAAAGCAGGAGCTACTATACAGCATCCTCATTCTCAAATAATTGCCACCCCGATTGTGCCAGACGGAATTGAGAGGATTCTAGAGGGAACACAACAATATCATCGTTCTCATAATAGAGATTTAGCTCAAGTAATTATTGATTATGAGCAAACTGTTAAAAAAAGAACTATTGTAGAGAATAATTATTTTATAGCTATAACTCCATATGCATCTAGAGTAGCTTATGAAGTTGAGATTTATCCTAAATATCCACAAACTCATTTTGCCTATTCTAATAAGATTGAGCTGTATAATTTAGCTAAAATATACAAATCCATACTCAAATCTTATTATGAAAAAATTGGAGATATAGATTATAATATGACTATTATAACAGCCCCTGTAGATGGTAATTTATATAAAGGATTTAGATGGTTTATTCGTTTGACGCCTAGGATAAATTTTGTAGGAGGTTATGAAGTGGGAACAGATACTGATATTTGTGTGGTTGCACCAGAAATAGCTGCCGGAATATTAAGTTAAATATGTATAAAATAAAATTATTACCAGAAAATCAACAACCTAGAGAAAAGTTGATGAACTCTGGAGCTCAGGCTTTGAATTTAGAAGAACTGTTAGCTATTATTCTAGGAACTGGATATAAAAAAGAAAATGTATTAGAGTTATCCAAAAGAATTTTTAAAGATTATGGCTCAAAAACTATTACCGGCTACAGTAGAGTCTCTGATGTGATGATGGATTTTGATTTGCCAAAAGTAAAAGCCTGTCAGCTTTTAGCTTGCTTTGAGATAGGAAGAAGAATATTTGCAGATAAAAGCATAGATATTCCTACTATACGTTCTCCACAGGATGTTTGGGAATTTGTAAGTGATATGCATAATTTGAAAAAAGAGTATCTAAGAGGCTTATATTTGAACATTAAAAACCAAATTATACATGATGAGATAATTTCAATTGGGACTATTGATCAAAGCATAGCACACCCAAGAGATATTTTTGTCCCAGCTATAAAATATCATGCAGCTGCAATGATTATTGTACATAACCATCCCTCAGGAGATAGCACTCCAAGTCAAGCAGACATATCCTTAACAGAAAACATAAAAGAAGCTGGTAGATTGCTATCAATTTCAGTACTAGATCACATTATAGTGACAAGGTCAGGATATAGGAGTATCTAAAGTTTATATGTTAATTGTTAACATATAAAAAAATAGCTTAAATTAGATGTGTTTAGGTCTTTACTAAAATCAAAAAATGATGTATAATGTTGCTAAATAAGAAGCTTATACATGGAACAAGAAGAACAGTATCAGAGATCAAATCAACAAAAAACAAATATCTTTAAGAGTGAACTATTTGATATAATAAAAACACTAATTTTATTTTCTATTATATACTTTGTAATTAAAGGTTATATAGCACAGCCATTTTTAGTTAAGGGAAGGTCTATGGAGCAAACTTTCTCAGACGGTGACTACCTTATTGTAGACCAAATTACATATAATTTTACTGAGCCTAAAAGGTCTGAAGTAATAGTATTCCATACCGAGTTTATACCTGGGGGTAATGAAAAAGAATATTACATCAAAAGAGTTATTGGAATCCCAGGAGACAGGGTAGTCATTAAAGATGGAGAAGTGCTTTTATATGAAAATAATTCAGAGACCCCTACTATTCTAGACGAAAACTATATCATAGATGGCTTAAAGACATTATCTCAAGAGCCTGTAGATATGGTATTAAAGGATAATCAGTACTTTGTTTTAGGAGATAACAGAGGTAATAGCTCAGACTCACGATATTGGGGGCCAGTGGATAAAACATATATAGTTGGAAAGCCCTTTATTAGACTATTCCCATTTAACACAATTACAATATTTACTCACAATACTAATTGATTATGAGAAGACGACGAGGTATAAGAAAAACCCATCCTGTAGAACAAGCTATCATTAATCCAGAGTTTTCAAATATTTGGGACTGTGTGGTTTCAGATATTAGAGATACTCTAAAAAGTGCAGGATATCAAAATAGTGGCTTTGCATTTACTCAAGAAGCATCTGTATTTAGTAATAAGATTTTAAATAAATTAAATATTGGAGCCACAGAATCTTTATTTACTGTGAAATATAAATCTAAAAATACCATCGTATTAGGAGCTCCTGGTCCAATTGGAATATTAAAAACAGTGATAGACAATAATATGCCATATCAAGAGGAACCACTTAAGTTATTTGATTATGGTATCTCTTTGGTAGATGATGATAATAATAGTGCTACTACTCCAAAGCAATTTCATGTATTTAAAGCTGAGTGTATAGGAGATATGAATCCTGTTAGGGATGCCGAAATGATTTTGACGGCCTATCGTATGCTAGAATCACAAGGAATCACAAATTTAGTTGTAAATATTAATGTATTAGGAGATTCAGACTCTAGAGAGCGTTATTATAAAGAATTAGTATTAAAAACCCCCAAAAGATTTAAAAATTTATCAACCTCTTTATCATATAATCCAACCCAGCTATATAATGAGTTATTGAGTTTAGATACAGATGTAAATATTAGAATACCTCAAATCGTAGATTATCTTAGCACAGAAGAAACTCAGTATTTCAAAGCAGTACTGGAATTTTTAGACACTCTAGATATACAATATAACTTAGATTCTACTTTAGCTGGATCTATTGGGTTTAATGAAGGAGTCTATTTTGAAATTATTAGTCAGAATTATCCAGAAATGATTTTAGTTAGAGGAGGGAGGCATAATGAATTGTTTGAACTTTTGGGTGGACATAAGCGCTCAGGTGCTATTGGTATAGAAATTTATGTTGATCTATTATTGGATTTAATTCAAAAAATCAAACCTAATAAATTAACTAAAGGTAAAAAACCTGATATTTTCGTTGCTTCTATTGGGCTTGAAGGACAGAAAAGTGCATTAAAAATATTATCATTAATTCAAAAACATGGATTGGATGTGAAAGAAAGTTTTGGAATTAAAAGTCTTAGACATCAACTATTAAAAGCTAAACAATCAGATGCAGAAGTTACATTGATTGTAGGACGAAAAGAAGCTGTAGATGGGACTGTAATTCTAAGAGATAAAGAAAGTGAAAATCAAGAAATTATACCAATTGATAAGCTGATATCTATTTTGAGTAAAAAGATAGCTAAATAGATATTAATATATACTATTGCAAAAAGTATTATTCTATGATACAATTTATTTTAAAGTCTTAATATAAGGCCAATTTTATTTGGTAAAAATAGTGAAAGGAGGTTGTAATATATGGTAGAAGTAAGAAAGAGAGAGAGAGAAAATGTGGAATCTATGATTCGACGCTTTACTCGACGTATTCAAAAAAGTGAAGTTTTAAGTCAAGCTAGAGCTTCTAGATTTTTAACTAAAGGAAAGTCTAAAACCAAGCAGAGACAAGCTGCAATCAAAAAAGTACAATTTTTAACTGAAAAAGATAAGCTAGTCAAAATGGGTAAAGTTAAATCTACAGAAAAATTACCTAATAAGTATAAACTAAAAATTAAAGCTAGTATCAAATAATATATTGATTTATGTCTAATATTGCCCTTACAATTAAAAAGGATATTGTGCAAGCAATGAAAGATAGAGATGACCTTGCCAAGACTGTACTTAGAACTTTAAGCTCAGAGTTTAAAAATGCAGAAATAGACAAAGGGAGTCCATTAGAAGACAGCGATGTAATTAAAGTTTTGTCCAAACTAGAGAAACAAAGAAAGGATTCCATTCAAGCCTATCAAGAAGGAGGAAGAGAGGATTTAGTATCCTCTGAGATGTCTGAACTCGAAATCATACAACGATACTTGCCAGCTAAATTAACTGATTCAGAGTTAGAACAATTAGTTGAATCTAGTATAGCTGAACTTGGAGATTCTGCTAACTTTGGGTCTGTAATGAAATTAGTGGTAAGTAAAGCTCAAGGTAAGGCTGATGGGAATCAAATCAAAGATTTAGTTCAAACTAAATTGTCCTAAATTATGGTATTGGAATTTGAATCACAAGTTCCTAATATTCCAGATTATAATAATCTGATAGCTTTATGTGTAGATATATTTAGTCAAAACACTGACCGTAAGTTTCAAGATACGATGGTTAGTGTGGCTATTGTATCAGAAAACACTATTCAAAATTTGAATTCCCAATATAGAAATAAGGATAAAGTTACCGATGTTTTGTCATTTAATTTAATGTTAGATTATTCCACGGAAGATATGACTCTTGGTGAAATTGTGATTTGTTATAATAAAGCTTTAGTGCAATCTCAAGAGTTAGGACATAGTATAGATTATGAAATAGCAACTCTATGTATACATGGACTATGCCATTTAGTGGGTTATGATCATCAAACCGATGCAGATTATACAAAGATGCATTCTAAAGAAGAAGATTTACTAAGAATTATCAAACAACACTATTCATTTTCTTGAAAGTATATGATATAATAAAAAATATAAAAACAATATATATAAATTATGGACCAAAATGAAATAATAGTTGGATTGGACGTAGGAACATCATTCACAAAGATGGCTATAGGAAAGCGTCTAAGAGGTGATAAAAACCCATCTATTATTGCTCTTGGAGTGGCATCTAGTGAAGGTGTTAGAAGAGGTGTAGTAACAGATATTCAAGATGCTACGCGTAGTATCAATCAAGCTTTAGAATATACTTCTAAAATGGTAGAGGAAGATATTAAAGAAGTATATATTTCAATTAATGGAGCACATATCAAGAGTTATGTTGCATCAGAAAGAGTGGCAGTCTCTAAAATAGATGGAGATGTCACAGAAGAAGATGTGAATAGAGTTATTGCTAACGCCAATCCAGGTCCAAGTAGTCAAAATAAAGAAATTATAGGTATAATTCCCAAAAATTATACCTTAGATGAAGAAACAGGTATCAAAAATCCAGTTGGGATGAATGGCATTAGATTAGAGGTAGAGGCTTTAATTGTGGAAAATAATATCTCCTCAACCAGAAATTTGGAAAAATGTATTCATAATCTAGGTCTAAAAGTAGAAGCTCAAGAGATTGGTATAATTGCCTCAGCTCAATCTGTATTGACCAAAAAACAAAAAGATTTAGGCGTAGCAGTAATAGATTTGGGAGCAGGTACAACATCTCTTGCTGTATATGAAGAAGGACATCTGATATATATAGGAGTAATTCCAATTGGAGCCAATCATATCACAAATGATTTAGCTATTGGTCTTCGAACCTCTATTGAAGTGGCTGAAAAAGTAAAGCTAAAATATGGAGTGGCCTTAGAAAAATCCTTAGGAGAGAGTACAAGACTGAAAATTGATTTATCAAAAATTGACTCTGAAGAAGAAGGAATATTCCCAGTAGCTTATATAGCCAGTATAATTGAAGCTAGGTCAAAAGAAATATTTGAACTTATCACTCAAGAATTAAAAAAAATTGAAAGAGATGGATTATTGCCAGCAGGAGTAGTGCTAGTAGGTGGAGGAGCTAACTTGAAAGCAATTGCTGATTTAGCTAAGCAAGACTTAAAACTACCAGTAAAAATAGGGATTCCTCAGGGAGTAGAAGGTAGTATAGCAGATGTAGATAACCCAATTTATGCTAATTTGGTTGGTTTAATAAAATCAGAGTTTGAGCATATAGATTATGGTCAAAATGTAAAGGAGAATAATATATCTAATGTAATGAAAAAAAGTTCAGCTAAAATATTTAATCCAATACAAAAATTATTAAAAATAGTATTCCCAGATTAAAAATTACTTATATGAATAACTTTAATCTAGACCAAAACCCACAGATATTAAATAGCCCAGAGTCTCCAGAAAGGGGGGCCGGACAACAAGTACCTAGTACTCAATTAGGTGGAGAAACACTAATTCCTTCACAGGAACAAGTTGGAGAGGCTCTTGATGATAAGGTCGGTGTTGGGGAAAAAGTAAAAGAGCAAGCAAATTCAGGTTTAGATATTGAAAGTTTATCGTCTCTAATAAACCAAGCTGCTGAAGCAGTACAGAAAGGGAAAGAACAAGCATCTTTTGAGGTGGATCCAGATACAGGTCTATCCCTACAAGGGGCAAGAATAGAAGAATTAAAAGCTAAACTAGAAGATCTTCAGAAAGGTGAAATATCAGAAATTGATAATCCAATTTTGGCAGAAAGATCTAAAGATAAAGAAATTCTACTAGCTAATTTAGCAGCTGTAAATAATGATAAGATAACGATAGATAATCAAATACAAGCTACAGGGGAAAATTTAGAAGATTTAATGAAAGTTAGCCCAAAATTGGGTCAAAAATTAGCGTTACTGCAATCTCAATTAACAGAAGCTGAGCAGAGCTTAGTTCAATATGAGGAAGAGACTACAAGACAACTATTAGAAGCCAGGCAATCAGCTGAGAGTAAATTGAAAAATGAACTAGCATCAACTCAGGAAGCTTATGTTGGAAGTGAGGCGGAATTAAGTGACAGAAAGATACTCTTAGAAATGGGACTACAAGATAATCTCACCAACCCAGAGCAATTATTTAGCGAGCAAAATATCCAACAAGTCTTGGCTACCTATGGACTACAAGAAGGTATGGATAGATTACAGCAATTACAAACAGAGAGTAATGAAGCTCGTGAGCAGGATGCTAGAGCCAAGATTCAAAAAGATAGATTTAATTATTCCTTTGATTATCAAAATAACTCAGATTTAGCTCAAGCTCTAAATCAAGATATAGAAGCCCAATTACAAGCTTTACAAGAACAAAATCCTAACTCTGAGGCAATATTTAGGGCATTAGAATTAAAGGGGAAAGATAGATTAGACTACCTAACTAATTCCAAGGATCCAGAACTACAAAAATTAGCTTTTTGGTTCTCTGAAGGTAGAGGTGATAAAACAGAAGCTGAAATTATAACAGACAATCCAAATTTTGCTAAATATGTGGAGCAACAAACAAAAAAGATATATGCAAAACAACAGCAAGATATCAAAGAGGGTAGATTGGGTGGTCGTAATTATCTAGGTAGTGAAGCGGACAGACAATTACAACAAGAGATAGACACTCGTATAGAGGATCAATTCACTAGAGCTAAAGCAGATAAACTTCAAGCTCTGACAGCAGAATTAACAAGCTTACAATCTGATGAGTATGGAAATCCTTTTGACAGCTTAGACCAGTCTATGTCATCTGATAGAGCGAACCTAAGGCCAGCTGAGATTGATAAATTTCAAGCCGAATTAGCACAAGCCTTACAAGACGGTAGAGTAAAATTTGAAAAAGGTACATTCTCACCAGTTGAAAATATTCCAGCTAAAAATGCAGAAATTGAGCAAGAATTAGACACATTATTAAATACTGTTAAAACTATATTAGAAGCACAAGAATATAATATCCAGTCATTAGCTGAGCTGTCAGACATCTTAAAGAAAATAAATCAAGATAAGGAAACAGCTGAGAACAAACTTTTTGGTCGTGGCAAGAAAAAAGCAGCATCTCTAGAAAGTCTTGCTGGGGTAGTCTCTGAAGCTATAGAAAAGTATAATCAGCTACAAACTGAAAAGCAATCTAATATAACTAAATTTCAAGAAAGTATAGATTCACAAGATAACTTACAACAGGCTTATAATAAATTACCAAAATCTATCCAAGATAAATTATCTAATCTTGAAAGTCCTAGTCTAGACACTATCACTCAAGCTCTTGAATCTGGAGTAGGGGAGATACAAAGCTATGAGACCCCATCAGAAATATCTGAGAGACGCGAGCAAATTTCAAATTTAAAATCACAAATTGCTGAGACCGAAGCTATTACAGTACCAGCATCTAAGACCAACACTTAAAAATCTATTACTACTTTTGAATTAAATTTCCTTCGTTGAGGGGTAGCAGGCTTTGCCTGACGGGGTAGAAAAATAAATTATGAATTGTAGGGGCGACCTTTCAGTCGCCTGTACTTATTTCTGTCCCCCTTTTAGGAGGGGGTGCCTGCAAGGCGGGGGTGGATAATCTTTGAAATAAAATACTAAAATAATAACTGAGGTGTAATATTAAAATCTATCCACCACCAGCACTTCGTGCCACCTCCTCCAAAGGAGGACAGAATTACAACTCACAATTCATCACTCACAACTCATAATTATACCCCCCTCCACCTATACACAACCCATATTTTATGCTAATATACCCTTAATTATCTATATATTTATATTCTATGCCATATCCTACCAAGAAGAAGTCTAAACTCAAGTCAAAGCGTCCAGCATTTAGAAAAGATGTCCCAAAGTCGGCTCTTCCTACTACCAAACATCGACGTAATCCAGCCAATCAAATAGCCAAGCCTAGTAAAGGTAAGGTTTTGATTGATAAAGATAGTAGTCAATATATTTATGGTAAAAATTCAGTCCTAGAAGTTTTGAAAAAATCCCCAAAGAGAGTACAGAAAATTTATATCACCAGAGAAAATCAAGTCAGGGACAAAAGATTAGAGCAAATTTTGGAACTGGCTAAAGAGTCTTTAGCACTAGTACAGTATGTACCCATCCAGAAAATCACAGGACTACTTGAGAAAGAAATATTTGAAGCAGGGGACTATATACATCAGGGAATCGTAGCACTGATTACAGCTGAGCCATTATTAGGGTTAGATGATTGGATTAATAGTATCAAACCTAAGTTAGAGCAAAGTAAAGGAGGTTTAGTCATAGCCTTAGATGAGATCACAGACCAACAGAATATTGGAGCTATTATCCGAGTCGCTGAGACTATGGGAGCTCTTGGAGTACTATTCCCAAAACATCGTGGAGGAATTATCTCCCCAGTAGCCTCCAAGGTTGCTTCAGGAGCTGACAAATATATACCCTTAGTCCAAGTTGGAAATATGAACACAGCCCTTAATACTCTTAAACAATCGGGATTTTGGATATTAGGAAGTGAATGTAATCCTGAAGCGACACCTTTTTATCAATATGACTTTAATAATTTACCAACAGTCTTGGTAATGGGAAGCGAAGGCAAAGGCCTCAGACCAAGTATAGCATCTAGCTGTGATATGCTCGGGTATATCCCAATGTATGGACAAATTCAATCCCTCAATGTAGCCACCGCCACCGCCATTATGGCCTATGAAATAGTCACCCAACAAAAAACTGGTAAGTAAGATTGGGGTTGTATCGGGAAGGTTTATCCTTCCATATCGTAGGAGCGACTTTATGTCGACTTAAGTCCTCCTCCGTCACCTACGGTGCCACCTCCCCCAAGGGAGGACATTGCTTTTCTGTCTCCCTTTGGAGGGAGTCCCCGTAGGGGGAGGGGGGATAGTTGTTAGATTGGGTTTTGGATAAATTGTTATCCACCTCCGGCCTTACGGTCACCTCCTCCAAAGGAGGACGGAAGCACAACTCATAATTCACAATTCATAATTTATTTTAGACATATCCCAAAAATAATCATTTGACAAAAATCGGGGAGGGGGTATAATATTAGATAAAGAAGAAATATATTGTAAAACAATTAACAATAATAAAATTCATAAATATGAACAAAAACAAAAAAAGAGTAAGGAGAGGCTTTACATTATTAGAGATACTATTAGTAATAGCAACAATAGGAATATTAGCAGCCATAGTATTAGTAGCAATCAATCCAACAAGACAAAT
>CAZYEN010000003.1:0-11370 GCA_964646465.1 uncultured Candidatus Saccharibacteria bacterium
TTAGTGCTTGTTGTAATGCTTTCTCTATTGTGTTCTTATCGCTATTTATTGCTGCTTGTCTCGCTTGATTTATTTGTCTTGTTGGATTGATTGCTACTAATACTATGGCTGCTAATATTCCTATTGTTGCTATTACTAATAATATCTCTAATAAGGTAAAGCCTCTCCTTACTCTTTTTTTGTTTTTGTACATATTTATGAATTTTATTATTATTAATTGTTTTACAATATATTTCTTCTATATTAAATTTTATACCCCCCCCCCCGATTTTTGTCAAATGACTATTTTTGGGATATGTCTAAAATAAATTATGAATTGTGAATTATGAGTTGTGATTGTATCAACCCCCGTCTTGCAGGCTCTCCCCCCTACGATTCATAATTAAAACAAAAAGCACCTATTTTTATATAGATGCTTTTTGTTAGGACTTTGTTATTTAATAGGAATTTTCTTAATCTTAACCTTTTCTGATTTTGGTAGGGTTATAGTTAAAACTCCATCTTTTAATTCGGCTGCAGATTTCTCGGCATCTACATCAATTGGTAAAATAACTGAACGAGAGAATGGACCCCAGTAACATTCTTGATAAAAATAGTTTTCTTGTTTCACTTTCACTGAATTTTTTCTTGCTCCTGATATAGTAACCATATCATTAGTGATAGATACATCTAAATCTTTTGCAGTAACTCCAGCAATAGTAGATACAATTACGATATCGTTGTCTGTTTGATAAACATCAATAGTTAGTGCTCCCTCTATTAACTCATCATCTGTTTGGAATGTAGATTGAGAAGAAATTTTAGTATCAGCAACATATTCATCTAAGGATGCAGAATCTGAGTCCAAATCTGATACTCCTGAGAATCTACTTCTTAAGTCATCTTGGATGTCTTCTTCTATTACTGGTTGTTCTTCAAAATCTACAGCTCCTGTTAATTTTCTTAAAATACTAGACATAATTTTTAAATGAATTGTTACATAAACTATTGCATTAACAATATAATACCAAATTTTGAAAAAAAAAGCAAGAGTTTGTGATGATTATAATTGAAAGGCTTCTATAATTTTATTATTCATCTCTTTTCCTGTTGTGTGTATATCTTCACTTGAAGCATAATTATATACTAAAATACCTTCCTGATACTCACCCTCCAAAGCTAATTGCAAATTACTCATATCTAAATTAGGCATATTCAGATATCCTTGCTTGCTACTTTTGGCATTATCTACTACTATATGTAGCCCTATTATATCTTTGGGTAAATATTTAAATAATTCTCTATATATAATTATTATATCTTGTTCTGTTGTATTGGTTTTACTAAAATCATGAACAAATAATTTAGAATAAGCATATCTAGTATTTTGACCCACCTTCTCAACTTGTATGAATTCAAGATGAGCCAAAATTCTTCCTATTAATAAAAGATGATTGTCTGAAATTATAGACTCCAAAGCGTGAATTATAACTTCATAGTCATTTGGTAGTTCTCTTAATTTAATAATTGTTTTTTCTAAAGATAGATTTTTGTTATTAGCTAAAATTAAAGATAACAGTAATCCATTGATAATATTTTTATCAGCCAAACTATGTCTGGAATATACTTTTATATATTCGAAAATAATCTCTGCACTAGATGTATATTGATTTTCAACAACTGTTCTCTCTGAATATGGATGAGGAATGTCTATTGATGAAATTGCAATAGATGGAGTTTCTAAAAATATATGTGGATATTGTAAAAAAGCATTACCTAGTTTAGTCCAATTCTTTGTATCTAAAGTAAGAATTAAATCATAAGGATATTGACCTGGTTGAATAGAAACTAAATCTGCATTAAATTTGTCTGAGGGAGAATGTAAATAAATTCTAAGCTGAGAATCAGTAATATCATATTTTATAGATTCTACTGGATATTTTGATATATCTATACTAATAATAGACTCCACCGTAGATTGAATCACTGAGCTAATAGCCGACAAGTCTAAGAATTGCAATGAGTTTTGCAAATAAACATAAGAAGACAAAATTGTTACATTTTTACCCTCTGATTGTAAAATTCTAGCTATAGCTAATGCTGATCCTAATGTTTCTGCTCCCTGTATTTCAGGAATTGGAATAAGAATAGAGTGAGCAGATTTTAGTGTGTTATGTATGAGCTCTAGGTTATTATCAATCATATAGTATAGTATTGGTTTCTAAATAATTATGATTTTTTATACCACATTCTATAAAGGACTACTAATAGTGGAGAGGCGATAAAGATTGAGGAATAAGTCCCAAAGAAAATTCCCAAGAATAATGCTAGTGCAAAATATTGTACAGAAGTTCCACCATATAAGAATATACCTCCTAATACGACTAATAATGTTAAAGATGTGTTAACGGAACGAGCTAAACTCTGGTCAATACTTTTACCTACAGTTTCTTCAAATTTATCTCCACCATATTTTCTAACATTTTCTCTTACTCTATCGAATACTACAATAGTATCATTAACTGATGATCCCAAGATAGATAATAGTGCAATTATAAATAAAATATCTATTTGTAAGATTCCCCTGGATGATAAATAGGCAAATATAGCTGTTGGAATAATAATATCGTGAACTAAGGCTATAATGGCTGTAAAACCATAAAATCTTGACGGCACAGGGTAGGACACTCCTCTAAACACGTAGGTCATAAAGATTATTATAGTAATCAAAACTACTATAATAGCTATTACAGCTCTATTTTTTAGTTCTTCTCCCACAGTGGAACTAATTAATACATTAGATCTCTCTTTAATAATATCTGCCTTTGAGATATCTTCAGTATCATATTTAAGAGATATAGCTTCTTTTAAATTAGTATACTCTTCTTCATTAATAGGGTCTAACTCTATCTTGAATACATTATCTTTCTTGGTTACTGACCTTGGTTTTTGTGCATTGTCGATTAAAGCTTGTTTTAAGTCTTCACTAGATAAATCTGACCGACTAATAATTTCCCAGTCTAAGGTTCTACCTCCCACAAAATCCGGACCCAATCTTAAACCAAATACTGCTATACTAGCAATAGAAACTATAATTAGCACTAAACCTAGTATTAACCATATTTTAGTATATTTAATAATCCACATAATTATTTCTGTAATGTTATAAATTTTCCAAATTTAGTTTCTAATAACCATTTTTGATAACCTAATAAAGTTATAAATATTCTGCTAACTGTAATTGCTGTGAATAAACTAACTACTACACCAATTACTAAAGTTAGTCCAAATCCCCTTACAACTCCAGAAGCTAAATAAAACAAAATAAGTGCTGAAATTAAAGTAGTGACCTGAGAGTCTCGAATAGATTCCCAAGCTCTTCTAAATCCCTCTTTTGTACTTGCTTCAAAGTCTCTCCCACTTTTCAACTCTTCTTTCATTCTCTCAAATATTAAAACATTACCGTCTACTGCTAAACCGATACTAACTATAAATCCAGTAATACCGGCAATAGTAAGAGTAAAGCCAAATAAATTAAATATAGCTAGAACTAAAATTGAATATATAGATAAAGCTAATACTGCTACCAAACCTAAAGCTCTATAACAAAGTATCATAAATATAGCTACTAACAACAATCCTACAGCTCCAGCTTTTATACTTTGATATAGAGATTCTATACCTAAACTAGCTTCTACAGTCTGTTGAGATGCAATGGTAATTGGCACTGGCAAAGCTCCAGCATTTAGACCATCTACTAATTCTTTGGCTGAAGTAGAGGTGAAATCTCCCGAAATAGTGGCTTGTCCATTTGGAATTTCTTGATTAATACGAGGAGCACTAATAACCTCACCATCTAATAATATGTATAATATCTCACCTATATTATTTTTAGTAAAATCAGCAAACCTTTGTTTACCTTCATCATCAAAACTCACCCCTACTTGTGGTTGTTGAGTTTGCGGATCAAAAATTACCTGAGCTGTTTTTATATTTTTACCAGTCAATATAGCTGGTTCTCTAAAGTATGGGTTTTGAAAATTTTCAAAATTTCCAGTCTGGAATTGTTCTAATAATTTTTGACTTTCTTCTGCTGGACGAGCTTGATAAAAAGTCAAATTAGGGGTTTGTCCAATTTGTTTCACTGCTTGCTCAGGGTCTTCAATACCCGCAAGTTCTACTACTAACCTTATTGCGTCCCCCTCTTCCAAATAAATTCTAGGCTCACTAACCCCAAAGCTATCTACTCTTTTTGTCACCACCTTTTGCAGACTATCTAAAGCCTGACTCTTATCAGATTCAGATACCTCACTTAAATTAACATCATAAACAACTCTAACACCACCTTGTAAATCTAGTCCTAAGATAAATGTATTGTCTGGTAATTTAGATAATTCTCTCTTGTCTAGCCACTGATCAAAGCCACTTTTCTTAAAAGGTAATTGTTCCCATTTAGATAACTGATCAATTTTAGTATTAAAATAATCTATAGCTATATTAGCTGGTTTTGTATAAATATAAAGTAAAGAGATTATAGACAATAAAACAATACCTATAGATTGCCGTACTATATTTCCTTTTTTAGTCTTACCTTTAATAAAGTACCAAGTAAATTGAAATATTATTTTAAATGGTAGCCATATTATATTCAGTACATTCTTAGGTAGTCGCCTCATCCAATTCAGCATAATTTTATATATGGTGTAGATTACATTCCCATCTCAGCAGCTACTTCTTTTTGTAAATCTTTCTTCGCTACCTCAATAGTCTCAATAATAGTCTTTTCTAATTTAGACTTGTCTTGCATTAGCTCATCACTAATCTTTAATTCCTTGATAGCCTGAGTTCCATCCATAGTCACGGACACTCCTTTATACTCTTTAGTAATTCTCTTTTTAGCTAATTTTTTTTGTAGCTTTTGCATTTCAGAGAACTGAGAAAACATTTCTTTTGCTTGATTAAATCCATCGAACATTCCCATATTAATATATATTAACTATTACTATAAAGTTAATTATACCATAAAATTTTATTTTTGAGAATAGTGCATAGATAAAAATTTAGTAAGAGAGAGCATTTAAAAACTTTACAAAGTGGTAAAAAGAATATATTTTACTGTTCTAAAAGTAATTTTTTATAGATATTATAAGTTTGCTTAACCATATGATCCCAAGTAAATGTTTTAGATCGATCTAAACCCTTTGCTTTATACTCTTTTGCTATAATAGGATTATGTAATAAAGTTGTAATTGCTTTTGTAATCTCTTCTAGATTATATGGGTCTACTAATATACCAGAATCGCCTACCACTTCTGGTAAACAGGAGGTATTAGAGCTTATAATCGGTGTGTTCAAACTCATCGCTTCAATTAATGGAATCCCAAAGCCTTCATATAAACTTACATATATAAAGGCTTTTGCTTGTTTTAATAGTAATATTTTTTCTTCATCTGTGATGAATCCTACAAATATTACTTTATCTTGTGCTTCGTTCTCTATAATTACTTTATCTATCTGAGTATCATAATTATACCCTTTCCCCCCTGCAATAACAAACTTTAGCTTACTGTCTGGATGAGATTCGATGTATTTAACAAAAGCTTGAATGGCTGTAGGTATATTTTTGCGAGGTTGTAAACTACCAAGATATAATATATATTCTTCTTTTAATGCCATTCTTACTTTTTGAGAAGTACTAATTACAGTTGGAATACTATCTATATAGCCTCCGTTATAAATATTATGAATTTTTGCTAGATCTGTGCCAAAAATATTTTGAATTGCATATTTTGAATGTTTAGATACAGTTATAATAGCGTCTGAGTTTTTGATTGATTGTGGAATCAGAGTATTGAGTAAAAATTTGTCTAAGAATTTAATATGCTGAGGAACAAATTTCCAAGATATATCATGGATGGTATTAAGCATTTTTGTATATTTAGGTAATCCAAATAAAGGCGCAATATATTGAATATGTAATAAATCTATATGATATTTATGACAAGCTTTTGGTAGCAAGTATTCTGTCCATAGTAATTTTGACTTTGGTAACAAAGGTATAACTCGCCAATTTTGAGGTAAATCTTTTAAAACAGGTGACTGATACCAGTCTTCAGTGTCAGTGAATAAATAAAAACTATGTCCTACATCTAAGCTTACTAGACCTTTGATTAACTTTGCAGTATAAACTTCATCTCCAGTCCGTTTTTTACCTATTGATCTAATATCTATGGCTATATTCATATGTTATTCTTTAAACCCTCTATTCTGATAATACCACTCATATACTTTTTTAGTAATAGGGATGGTTGTCTGGAAACTTTCATCTCCCTCTTCTACCAATACTATAATGGAGAGTTCTGGATTTTCAGTGGGTCCGTACGAAACAAACCAGGAATTATTTTTAACCCTACCTGTTTGAGCTGTTCCAGTTTTACCAGCGGTTGTAAATGGTAAATCCTTTAGTGGATATCCTGTCCCATCAGTGATAGTTTGTCGCATTGCTTCTTTAACTATATCATAATTTTCCTGCGATACTGGAATATCTTGCAAGAGATTATTCTCCTTTATATCTAATTCTAATTTATCATCTTTTCTAATTCCTTGGTATAAATAAGGCCTATATAGTTTACCTTTAGTAGCAATAGCATTAACACTATTGAGAATTTGTAGCGGAGTAGCTAACATCCCACCCTGTCCTATAGAGGCATTATAGGTGTCTCCCAAAAGCCAAGATTCGTTTTTTGTTTCCTGTTTCCAAGCGGGATCAGCTACATTACCCTGAGACTCAGCATTTAAGTCAATTTGGGTTGGTGATCCAAACCCATAATATCTGTAATATTGTACCAGTTTTTCAATTCCCAAACCTTTTTGTTTGGCAGTACCACCTACAAAAGTATAGTAAAACACATTAACAGAGTCTGAAATAGACTTATATGTATTAGAGATACCATGAATTTTCCAATCTGGATATATAAAGGGTTGATCCGGATTATAAGGATTATCTACTATTAATCTACCTAATGGATCATTAATTGTGGTATTCCCTGTAATAATACCCTCCTGTAATAATCCCGTTGCAATTAATGGCTTGACAGTTGAGGCGGGGGCATATTCCCCGCTTATACATCTGTTGAGAAGCGGATTGTCTTTATTTTCTATTAAATTATTATAATCTTTCTGACTAATACCTGTGGTAAATAAATTATTATCAAAACTCGGCAAACTGACCATAGCCAAGACTTCCCCACTCTGAGGATTCATAACGATACCAGCAGCTTTAGTTAAATCTTTAGAACTCAAAACTTCTTGGATACTATCTTGTAATACTTTTTGTAACTCAGCATCAATAGTCAATTGTATAGATTCTCCATTCTGAACTGATTTTATAGGGATGTCAGTATTACGAGGATTAATAATTCCATACTCTCCCTTTAGTCTAGACTCATAGACTTTTTCTATTCCTTTTTTACCAATAATATCATCTCTTAGATATTTTGGATTATTAATAATATCTGTCTCAGATAATTTACCCGTATAACCTATTAGATGTGAAAAATATTGTGCATTAGGATACTGCCTGATGCTAGACCTACTTAGTTCAAATCCTGGATATTTATCTTGACTAACTTCAAATGTTATAGCTTGTTCCTGCGAAATATTATCCAACAAAACCACTTCTGACTCATTCCTACTTATGACTTCTGTAATTGTACTTTCATTGAGATCAAAAAAACTTCTTATATCCTGTAAAACCTTATTTTTAAACTCTTCCTCTTTGGGTAGTGATTCTGGTTTAAGAACCAAAGAAAATACTACCTCATTATAAGCTATTATAATTCCATTCCTATCATAAATATTACCTCTTAATGGCTTAATATAATTTTTACTTATAATTCTAGACTGCACTAAATCTTGCTCTTTTGTATTTCCAAATTGCAATTGAAACACACGGAACCAAAATAATCCTATGACCAGTACAACTATAAAGCTCAGAAATATCAAGTGCTTATAGTTATTCAAATTATTAATATATAGAGCGGAATTTCCATCTCTGTCTAAAAATAAATCTTCTGGTGTAATATCTTTATCAAACAAATTGTTCATATAATTTTAATTTTTCTGCTATATAAAGTATTATAGCTATTCCAACCCCATTAACTATGGTATATATAGAGGTATTAATATAGTCAACATTGAAGCCATTAAATATTAAGTTAACTATCATTAAAGATACAGTGGCTATAATACTCTGTACTGGCCACCCTTTATCAAGATAGATACTGCTAATATAAACTAATATACTCCATACAAAATAATATAGACCCAATTGCCACCAAGGAGTAAGACTAAACAATTGTAATATTATAACCACAATCATAATCCACATACAGACAGCCCAATATTGACGATTTATAATATAAATACTAAGAATTCCCAAAAATAATAATGGCATAAATATACTAGGAATTACAATATGTAAAAACAAACTTAGCAATAGTATTAAACCCAATAGCATAATTTAAGTCTTTAAAATAAAAACTTCTGTTAATTGATAAAAATTTATAGGATAATCCACTATAATTCGATGAAATAAATCTCCTTCTGATACTGATTTAACTTTTCCGATTTTCAAACCAGAAGGTATAGTCTCTGTAGATGTAGTAATAACATTATTATCCTTATTAACTGTTTCTAATTTAGAAATAGAATCAACCTCAAGAATAGTACCAAAATTAGATTTTAAAACTCCCTGAGACGAATCTGCATTTTGTATGGAAACTGCTAACTTAATATCGGCATCATTCAAAAATTGTATCTTACTAGAAGATTCAGACACTTCTTTCACAATACCTACTAAATATCCTAGATAAATTACTGGTTGCTCCACTCTAACCCCTTCATTAGAACCTGCAGCTACCAAAGCTGAGCTACGAGTAAAATTATTATCAAAAGTAATTATTTTAGACCGAATTGGAGTAATCCCTGTTTCATTTTTGGTCTCAATTGCACTTTTTAATAATTCATTTTCAGACTTTAAATATAAGAGGCTTGCCACCTCTGCTTCCAGAGCAATAACTTTAGATTGTAACTGTTCCTGAGATATCTGATTAGTAGCTTCTAGAGTATTACCCAGTGATATTAATGGTAATCTATTCAAGAATTTAGTCATAAAACCAGAAAAAATCAAAGCTACTATAATAAATAATACTATTCCAGCTACAATAATAGGTTTATTTTGCTTTATCATATATGTATATTAGGTTTTTTACCTATATCTAATGGTATTAATAAATCTTTGAGAGAATCTAAATCCTCTAGAACCATACCGGTACCCCGAACAACTACAGTCAAAGGGTCTGAGGCGATCAGAGTAGGAACTCTAGTAGTATTAGTGATTAGAATATCTAAACCTTTTAATAAAGCTCCTCCTCCAGCCAGAATTATACCTCTTTCCATAATATCTCCAATTAGCTCTGGCGGAGTCTCTTCGATGGAAGTTTTGACCGCACTAGCAATTTGCATAATAGAGTTAGACATTGCTTTTCTAATATCCGTATCATTCACCATTACTTCTTTTGGCAATCCAGAAATAATATCTCTGCCTTTAACTCCCATTTCCATAGGCTCGCTCAAAGCATAAGCTGATCCAATATTAATTTTAACATTCTCCGCCGTTCTCTCACCAATAGCTAATTTATAATGCGTACGGATATACCTAATAATATCCGTGTTCAATTTATCTCCAGCCACTCTAAGACTTTTAGCAATAACAACTCCACCCAAGGACATTACCGCAATTTCGGTAGTTCCCCCGCCAATATCTACAATAATACTACCTGTAGCTTCTTGAATAGGCAACCTAGCCCCAATAGCAGCCGCAATAGGCTCTTCAATCAAATACACCTCTCTTACACCAGCATTACGAGTTGCATCATAAACGGCTCTTTTTTCAACCTCTGTCACGCCAGAAGGTATACCCACAACTACTCTGGTTTTCCAATGATGAAAGAATCCTCGCTGAGTCACTTTATTTACAAAATATTTGAGCATTTGTTCAGTTACTTCAAAATCTGACACAACTCCATTTACCAAAGGTCTTGTAGCTACAATATGAGCAGGGGTTCTACCAACCATAGTCTTAGCATCCTGACCAATGGCAAGTACTTGTCCACTTTTTTTATTGACTGCAACTACGGATGGTTCATTAATTACAATACCCCTGTTTTTAACATAAACTAAAGTATTAGCAGTACCAAGATCAATCCCAATATCCTGACCAAATGAACCTAATAAATTAGATAGTGCTTTTCTCTTAGATTTTACTTGACTTCTACTTTTCATATACATTCTATTTTATATGAAATTCAGAGTTATGTAAACATATTTTATATCAATTAAAATTTTCCTGTACTGCCAAAGCCCCCAGAACCTCTAATTCCGTCACTGACTTCATCTACAAATTCAATCTCACAATGCTCTACTTTTTGGATCAAAAGTTGGATGAATTTAGAACCTTTTTCTAAAATAACTTCCCTCTCAGATAAGTTTATTAGAATAATTTTCATTTCACCAGTATAACCACTATCAATCACTCCTCCTAAACTTTTAAGTCCTTTTTGGCTAGATATACTACTTTTATCCCAAAATAAAGCGACATATCCTACCGGTAAATCGATAGCCAAACCTGTAGGAATAATTACTTTTTCTCGGGGTTGTATAACAATTGTTTCTAGATTGTATAAATCCATTCCAGCATCAGTTGGGTGACTGTAACTTGGTAATTTTGCCTCTGGATGAAGTTTTTTGAATCCTATTTTCATATGATTTATTATACCATATTATGATATAATAAATATAATTAAATTTAAATCTATGCCAAATATATTTTTAGCTAAAACCGAACCATCAACCTTTTCTATAGATGATTTTGAAAAAGAACAAATCACTCTTTGGGATGGAGTACATAATTATCAGGCAATAAATGTAATCAAAACATGGCAAGTTGGAGACTATGTTCTAATTTATCATTCTGTCAAAGAGAAGTGTTTAGTAGGTGTGTCTCAAGTAATAGAAGAGCCTTATCATAATTTAGCTGACCCTAGATTTAGTTGGGCTGCCAAACTTAAATTAATATATAAATTTAATCAAGATGAAAGAATAAACTTAGCTACAATCAAGCAGAGTAACTTATTTAATAACTTTCTTTTAGTTACTAATAGTCGTCTTTCTGTAATGTCTTGCCCAGATAATTTTGTAATTTGGCTACAGAAGCAGATTCCTCAATTACAAGATATATTCAGCAGCAAAACCTAACAATCAATAAAATATGACCTATTCAGAACTAGATATTATTTATGAATTAAGTATATATTCAACAGATTTTAGTAG
>CAZYEN010000004.1:0-33143 GCA_964646465.1 uncultured Candidatus Saccharibacteria bacterium
GCCAATATAAGTCAAACCACAGCAGCTAGCTATTGTACAACAGCAGGAGCAAGTCTTATTAGTAACGCAGAATGGATGATCATAGCAAGGAACATAGAAGCACAAGGAGTAAACTGGACCGGAGGAACAGTAGGAAGCGGAGGCCTCTGGAGAGGCCATAGTGATAATAGTCCATCTAATGCCCTAGCAGCCAGTACAGATGACAATCAAGGTTATGAAGGAACAGGTAATACTAGCCCCAGCATAGAGAGAAGAACACATACCCTAAGCAATGGAGAGACAATCTGGGACTTAAGTGGAAATGCATGGGAATGGACTTCTGATACTATCTCAGGCTTAAATAGACCAAATACTAATTCAGGTTTTTCATATCAAGAATGGACTTCTATTATTAACTTTGGAAGTTTAAGCTATGATTTGACAAGACCTAGTAATACAGCTTGGAATACCACCCAGAATATGGGACAATATTATGCTGGGGATGTTTCTGGAACAATACTTTCAGGATTAGTTCGTGGAGGAAGATATGCTTCAGATGGAGGATTATTTGCTATGTTTCTTGCTAATCAGCCAACAAATGTTACTAATAGCTTTGGCTTTCGCTGTGTTGTTCGTTAAGTGAATTTGAAATAAAAGACTAAACCTTAAAAAATAGCGGTTTACTATGGATTCCCATATTTCTCTTAGCTCTTAAAAAGTCTTGATTTGATGTCTTTTTAATAAAATTCATGTCTATACATTAAATCAGGGTATCAATTTTTTAGGTTAGACATTGTATTTACATTTTAGTAAGATTAGATCTAAAACTTATTATATTATAAAACAAAAGTATAGATTATATATAAAGTAAAAGTATTATAAATGTATAACTTAGGATAAACTCGATCTTACTATTATATCTTTATGGGGACTGATAAAATTTAAGGGGGGGCGTAAAAATATGGTATAGGAGAATACATTTTTATTGCCAATATGTACTCGTCTTATATAGACTCTAGTCAATTGTTACAAAATATGCTATAATTAATTTAATACATAAAAGGAGAGTTCGCATAGTTGGTCTAGTGCGCACGCTTGGAAAGCGTGTATACCGCAAGGTATCAAGAGTTCGAATCTCTTACTCTCCGCAAAATTAAAGGTTAGGATAAATATCCTAACCTTTAATTTATATGGTTTAGTAAAAAAAGATTCGAAATCGGGAAGGGGTCGGGAAACGGTAGTTTCCCATGGTGGAAGTAGTGAAACCCCTCGCTTTCAAGGAGCAAATTCCATTTATGATGAGTTCGTAATATATTACTCTTTTCTTATCACTAGTCTTTAACGTTTCTTAAATTCTCAATAAATTCAGGACCACAAGAAAGTTTTTTGGCCATTGAGCTCTTTGGATCTATTACTTTCCAAAAAGGAGCAATTGGGTCTTTGCCTTCTGCCATTAATTCTAGACTTCTTTCTGCTATTATCCTAGTAAATATACCACTAGTTACTGGGCAAGTAATATCTGCTTTAGCTTGTTTAGCAAGATCAATTCTCATTTGTGAGAGATCTCTATTCTCATTTTTCGGGATTGAGTTTATATAATCTGCTATTTTTTGAGGAGTTGAGATCAACATTAAATCACCAGCTTTCATGTCAGCAAAATTAGTGTCTAATCTTTTTATTTGCTCTTCTTTTTTAGATTCAAATTTTTGTTGCCAAGTTTTTGCCATACTATAAATTATTACATTATATTTATATAATACCAATTTTAATCATTTTAGGCAATAAATAATCGTATAAGATTTTAGTATTTTATTTTATAAATATGGTTTTAATATGTTTCCAAGATAATTTTTCTCCATATAAAAGTATTCCTATTTTATAGATTTTGGATGCAAATAAAATTGTTATAATTGATGTTAGTATAAGAATTATCAAAGATAGTATTATTTCCCAGAGAGGAACATTAAATGGAATTCTAGCCATCATATTTATAGGAGATATGAATGGTATCATAGACAATATAGCTGTTATATTTGAAGTAGGGTTATCAATAGTTACATTTAGACTAAAAATAGAAATTATAATTGGTAAAAAACCAAAGATTGATAAATTTTGAGCTTCTGACTCAGAATCAGTACTAGAGGCAATACATGCAAATATTCCAGCATATAATAGAAGTCCAAAAAATAGAAATCCTAAGAATATAATAAACAAAATAAATATATTTAAGTTCCCAGTAATTACTTGCAATTCACTCCAAATCACACTCATACTTCCTAATTCATCACTAGGAGGTATATTAGAAGCAACGGATCCTAATATAGGAGATATTATGAATGCTAGTATTGGTATAGATATTAATGATAATATAACCCAAAGCAATATCTGAGTTAATCCCACAGCCAAGACTCCAAAAATTTTACCGAATAAAAGACTAGAGGTATTCATAGATGATAATAATACTTCTACAATACGATTTTTTTTCTCCTCCTGCACACTGCTCATAATTTTGGAGCTATAAAATAGTATTAGGAAATACATTAATGAGGCTATTCCATAAGCTAAGATAAATGATTGAAAGGATGATGTTTTTTCAGAATCAAGTGTACTAAATTCTGGTGATATTTCTTTATTGATTCTCTCTGCTTTTTCTGTAGGTATTTGTTCTTTTTGAATACGAATATCTTGCATTATTTGAATTATAAAATCTGAAATTAAAATTTCTTGTGAGAATCCTAAAGCCTGTTTTGATAAAATAGATACATCATAATCATTGTTTTCTGGATTTATGCTGTTAAAGTCAGCCAAAACATCTAAAGTATCTGAATTTCTCAATTTATTTTTAGCTTCTTCTGCTGTTTCAAAACTTAATTCAATAGATATATTATCATTAGTAAATTTTGTTATTTCATAATTTCTAAAAAATTCATCTGATCCTATGATTAAAATATTAGCTGTTGGATCTTTTTCTAAAACAGATAATATAATCGGTACAAAAAAAATTCCAACAAATATCAAGGGTCCAGCTATAGTTGCTATCCAAAACCATTTATTGTTTATACTGGCTAAATATTCTCTCTTAAATACAGTAGCAAATTTAATCATATTTTTATATGTTATTATTCTCTTCTACTACTTTTACAAATATATCCTCCATAGTTGGTAAAATTTCTCGAAACTCTAGGACATCATACTTAGATAAAGATTCTTTAAGAAAAGATGTTACTTCATTTCTATTTTCATTTTGAAATATTATCGTATTATCTGTTTTTGAGATAATTTCCCCAGGTATTTTATCTGGTAAACTGTCTCTAACTTTGAGAAAATAAGTTTGATTACGATAAGATAGTTTTATCTCTTCAATATTTCCATATAAAACTTCTTGCCCATGATTAATCAGAATAATATTTTGACATAATTCTTCTACTTGCTCCATCCTATGAGTTGAGAAAATAATAGTTTTTCCATTTTGGGCTAATTCTAGCATCAATTCTTTTAGTACTCTAGAGTTCACAGGATCAAGTCCACTAAAAGGCTCATCAAAAATTATAAGGTCAGGATTATGGATAATTGTAGATATAATCTGAACTTTTTGTTGCATTCCTTTAGAAATTTGTTCTATTCTTTTATTTCTATCTTCATATATACCAAACTTTTTCAAATACTGTTCTATATTATTTAATAATTCTTTCGATTTATAGATGCCTTTGATTTCGGCAAAATATAATATAATATCAGTTATTTTCATTTTAGGATAAAGCCCGTGCTCTTCTGGTAAATAACCTATAAGACTGGAATTATCTATTGATATCTGTGAACCTTGCCAGGTTATGCTTCCAGAATCATATGCATATATACCAGTGATCATTCTAAGTAATGTAGTTTTACCAGCTCCATTTGGTCCTAATAGTCCAAATATACCACCTTGTTTTATTGTAAATGAAATATCTTTTGTAACATTATAATCTCCAAAATACTTATTAATTTTTGATACTATAAGCATATAATTA
Organism: uncultured Candidatus Saccharibacteria bacterium; assembly: GCA_964646465.1. GTDB lineage: Bacteria > Patescibacteriota > Minisyncoccia > SW-4-49-11 > SW-4-49-11 > CALRBF01. The sequence goes on from CAZYEN010000004.1 coordinate 3,990, forward strand.
ATCCCTACTCCTTACAAATACCAGTTCGGATTTGATTTATATCTCCGTATAATAATAGGGGAGTATTAGATTGGCAAAAAGAAGTGTGTGATAGGGATAACTTAGCTTTATCTTTATAGAAAATTGGGCCAAGCAATACATCTAATAGTCCGCCGGTGTATTCTGTTATATTTGCAACTTGAATAGTATTGCCTTGCCCAATTTCTTGTTGCATTAATTCTATAGCAAAGTCCTCATTCCCGACTTTGTCAACTAGACCATATTTAGTAGCTTCAGGACTATTAGCTAAAAATACTCTAGCTCCCATTTCATTCTTAATTATATCCTCTGAGATATTATTATATTTGCTGATATGAGTGACAAAGGTATTGTATAGTGCATCCACATCTGGATTAATACATTCTTTGATAAATTCATCAGAAATATTAAGCTGATTGTCTGGTTGTTTACATTTTCCTCTATAAATTGGAGTGAAGTCAACGTTTCCACTAATTGAAGCTCCTAATAATCCTTCAGAATAGGAATTAACATTACTAAATTTAGGTGCATAACCTCCAGCCACTCCTATGCTACCGACTATGGCTGTGGGGTTAGCAATGATGGTAGCGGCTGGAGCAGATACCCAAGATCCTCCAGAGGCTGATAATTCGTTTACGAATACATATACCTTTTTATTGGTTTTATTTTGATAAGCCTCAATAGCATCTGCGATATTGGCTGATGCCCCAATTTCACCTCCTGGGGTAGTAAGGTCAATTAATACAGCTTTTATATCTTCATCTTTAGCTAACTGGTCTAATTTATCTGCTACATATCTTCCATAAATCATCTCTGGGGAGATAAAAGAAAGAGGGCTACTTGTGTCTAGGCTATTAGAAATTGGGCCATTTAATTCTAATCTAGCTACTTTAATATCTGAGTCTTCATCTCCTTTATAGTATTCATAAATCAAATCTCCAGTTTCAGCAGAACCTTCTCCCATTCCTAAGAAATCATTAGCTACAGATTGTATGCTAATTATAATCCAAATTGCAAATAAGATAATAGTAGTCAGAATAATAAACCAAGCGGAGGTTAGAAATTTAGGAAATCGTCTTTTTTTAATTGGAGTAGGAGTAGGTATATTGGAGACGGGCTGAGAATTTTCCATATTTTATTGTGTTTAATATTTATAGATATAATTATAACATAGTTATTAAAAAGAAATAAGGCTTACACAAAGTGTGCAGCCTAGAAAGTTGGTAGTGGCAGATAGCCATAGAGGACGGGGATATTGATTGACGATTGAATTTTTAGTAAAGTATAGATTTGACTATCTGTAATTTGATTATAAATTTATATCAAAATTTTGTCAAATGAAGTTATCCACATTTTGTGAAATACCTTATTCTTGACTTGCTACGGTAAATAATATAAGTTATAGGTATATTCCCATTGACATTATGACTATTCATCCTGATATGTTTCCAGTCGTAAATCCAGATAGAATAACGATATTTAGCAGAGCCAAAGAATTTGCCAATCAACAGGAAGATTGGGGAGAAATTAAGAAAAGCATATATATTGCTACAATAGTACATTTATCTGGTATGGGACATGAAGATTCTTATAAATTATTCCCAGAGACATTCCAACCATTTAGCTCCTTTATGACTAATTTTTTTAATTTTTATTCTCTTAATCAAACTGATTATATTCACGGTAGTATGGATTATGACGAGGCACACTCACTTATAATCAACTATCCAGAATTTCAAGCTATTGACTCCTGAACCCCAAAAAGATAAAGGGCTCTCCACTGTGGCAGAGCTCTTTTTTCTATGATATAATAGACTTATATGCAATATATAATTCACACATCTAATTCTAGAGGTTCGGCTGATTATGGTTGGTTGAAGACTAATTATAGCTTTAGTTTTGCTGAGTATATGAATCCTGATAGGATGGGGTTTGGGGCTTTAAGAGTTCTGAATGACGATATGATTGCTGGAGGTAAAGGGTTCGGAGCTCATCCACATAATAATATGGAAATTATAACGATTACTTTATCTGGTGGGTTAGAGCACAAAGACAATATGGGTAATATTGCTATCTCAAAACCAGGAGATGTACAGGTTATGAGTGCTGGATCGGGAGTCTTTCATAGTGAATATAATGCTAATCTTGATACTGATTTAACATTATTGCAGATTTGGGTAATTCCAAATAAAATGAATGTAGTCCCAAGATATGAGCATAAATATTTTGATATTAATAAAAATACTTATAACTTTACTCAGATTATATCTCCAATAAATAGTGGTGAAGAGGGGATTGGAATTTATCAGGAGGCTTGGTTTAATCGTGCTATTTTAGAAAAAGACAGAAAACTAGAATATAATTTACATAATTCAATTAATGGAGTTTATGTCTTTGTAATCTCTGGGGAAATTACAATCAATAATATTATTAAATTAAATACGAGAGATGCATTAAGTATTTGGGATATAAACGAGCGATTGAATATTGTAGCAGAACAAGATGCTGATTTCCTTTTTATGGAAGTGCCTATTAGATAAATGACTTCTCTTGTATTATTTTGCTTTTAGCTATATAATTATTCTAGACCTTTATCAGTATTAATTTAATATAAAATATATGGGAATGTTAACAATTTGGATCTTTGTAGGAGTGGTAGCTGTCTTAGCTATTTATGGTATTGCAGTATATAATAGTTTAGTTGGTTTGAGACAGAAGGTTTCTGAAGCCTGGTCAGATATTGATGTACAATTAAAGCGAAGATATGACCTTATTCCTAATTTGGTAGAAACTGTAAAGGGGTATGCTACTCATGAGTCTACTGTATTTGAGAATGTGACTAAAGCTCGTAATCAAGCTATTGGAGCTCATGGATTACAAGAGCAGGCGGAAGCTGAGAATATGCTGTCTGGTACCTTGAAAAGTTTATTTGCTGTATCTGAGAACTATCCAGAACTTAAAGCTAATGAAAATTTTGTTGAGCTACAAAGAGAACTTAGTGATACTGAGAACAAAATCCAAGCTTCAAGAAGATTTTATAATAGTGTGGTTATGTCTCTTAATACTAAGATTGAGAGCTTTCCTGATAGTATAGTTGCTTCTATTGGGAAGTTTGAGAAAAATGAATACTTTGAAATCGCAGAAGCTGAAAAAGAGAATGTCAAAGTTTCATTCTAAGTAAACTGTTAAATTATAAAATATGAATCTTTACGATCAAAAAGATAAAAACATTCGTAAAACATGGATGCTAATGATTATATTCCTGGCTGTAGTAGTAGGTATAGCTTGGATATTTAGTTATACTTTAGATAATCAGATGATTTTTGTCTGGGCTTTGATTGGTAGTCTATTTATGAATGTTATATCTTATTGGTATTCTGATAGTATTGTTTTATCCATTTCTAATGCTCATCCTATCAATACTGATACTCCTGAGGGTAAGAGAATATATCGTTTGCTTGAAAATTTAGCTATTACCGCTGGGCTTCCCGTACCAAAGCTATATATAATTCAAGATACTGCTATGAATGCATTTGCTACAGGTAGAGATCCAGATCACTCAGCAATTGCCCTTACCACTGGTATTATTGATAGATTAGAACAAATCGAACTGGAGGGTGTCATTGCTCATGAATTATCTCATATTGGTAATAGAGATACTTTAATCCAGACAATCTCGGTTGTTTTAGTGGGATTAGTTGCACTTTTATCTGACTGGTTTATTAGAATTAGCTTTTGGGGTGGAGGCAGAAAAAATAATGATGATAATAGTAGTTTAGGTCTTATTTTAGGAGTTGTTGCGATTGTATTGGCTATTTTAGCTCCTATTTTTGTACAATTACTACACTTTGCAATATCTCGTAAAAGAGAATATTTAGCAGATGCTAGTGGAGCTTTATTAACTCGTTATCCAGAGGGTCTGGCTAGTGCTTTAGAGAAAATTAGTCAGGATACCGAACCTCTAGAAGTTGCTAACAGGGCTACAGCTCATCTATTTATATCTAATCCTTTCAAAGGTGGAGGTATTCGAGATTGGATGTCTACTCATCCACCTGCAGAGAAGAGAATCCAGGCCTTAAGGGGAATTAACATTAAGTAATTAAAATAATACATTATGATAAAATCTAATCCATTAAAAAGAACAAAAATAGTAAGCACTCTTAGTCCTAGAGTGGCAACTGAGGAATCTTTGACAGAATTTATTAGATCCGGAGCCAATGTCTTTAGGCTTAACTTTTCGCATGGTAGTTATGAGGAGTATAGTCAAATGATTGATACTATTAAAAAAGTTCGTCAAGATTTATCTTTACCAGTGGCAATTTTGCAAGATTTACAGGGTCCTAGAGTTAGAGTGGAAGCTCTTGACACTCCTTTGGATATTATAGTGGGCGACATTGTATATATTACTAATGGTCAGTATGAATATAACTTTTCTGATGGAGTTAAAGTATTGCCAATTGATCATGATTTAAGTCCAATTTTGAAACCAGGGGAAACTATTTTAATAGAAGATGGTTTGATTGAATTGTTAGTAAAGGAATCTGTTTTAGAAAGTCATTATACTATTGCAGAGGCAAGAACGAATTCTCAAATTAAAGGTAGAAAGGGTGTTAATTTCCCTGGAAGCTCAGTTGATTTTCCTGTAATAACTGAGAAGGATAAATCAGACCTAAAATTTGGCTTAGAGCAAGGAGTAGATTTTATTGCCATGTCTTTTGTACGTTCAGCCAATGACATTAAAGAGTTAAAAAGATTGATTGAATCAGAACCTAATAAAAATTCTAACCCTCTAGTCATTGCTAAAATTGAAAAGCCAGATGCAGTGACTCAGATTGAAAGTATTATGCATGTAGTAGATGGAGTAATGGTAGCTAGAGGAGACTTAGGGATTGAAGTTCAAGCTGAGAGGGTTCCAATTATTCAAAAGCATATTATTGAACTTGCTTTACTAAAAGGTAAAAGAGTTATAGTAGCTACTCAGATGTTAGATTCAATGATTAGAAACCCTAGACCTACAAGAGCTGAGGTTTCAGATGTAGCGAATGCTGTAATTGACCATACAGATGCTGTTATGTTATCTGGAGAGACTTCTGGAGGGGATTACCCTTTAGAGGCAGTCTCTATGATGCAGAAGATTATTCTTTCTACTGAGGAATCAGCTTATGATAACTTTTTTGATGAGTATATATCTACGGAAGATTCTAAAAATATATATAAAGAATTAGCTTATGGAGCGCAGCATTTGGCAAGAGCTAGTGAAGTGGATGGTATTATTATCATAGATAAAGAGGGTAGAGGAATAGCTGAGTATATGTCTCAATTTAGAGCCGAAATTCCAGTTTTTGTAATCACTGAGAACAAAGAGTATTTTTATCACACGGCTTTAACTTGGGGGGTGACAGGATTATTAAATGGAGAAGATAAAGATATTTATAAGATTATAAGTCGTATTCAAAAAAATTATTTTGATGACGAAGTAGATGGACATTATTTTGTAGTAGTAGATATTACAGAACAAAATAGAGAATCTATACAAATGTTTTTGGTATAAACAACTTTTGACAAAAGTGTAGTATTAGTATATAATATTTTAATACTGCACTATGTGCCGATATAGCTCAGTCGGTAGAGCGCACCCATGGTAAGGGTGAGGTCATCAGTTCAATCCTGATTATCGGCTCCCTATATTAATTTATACTTAAATATTATAAGAATATGAGTCAAGACAACTTAATTAAATTACAGTGTACAGAAACAGGTAGGATTGGATACTATACTCGCAAGAATAAAAAGAAGAATACTGAGAAGTTGGAATTAAAGAAATTTAATCCAGATTTACGAAGGCACACTCTACATAGAGAGATGAAAAAATAATCTATATTGGACAAATAAAAGGGGGCTGATAAAAAAGCTCCTTTTTATTTTAATTTACAATTATTACAAATTCCTTTAATTTCAAAAGAATGAGAAAGAGGAGTTCCAATATCTTCAAGAGAATTAAGAATTGGATTCATCATACATATATCTATATCAGTAATCTGAGCACATTTTATACAAGTAAAATGATGATGATGTGGTAAAAATTTGGAAGACAACTCATAATAATTAGCTTTCTCTCCGTAAATAGCATCTAGTAGCCCTATCTTATTTAATTTATCTAAAATTCTATGGATTGTGGATAAATCTATTAATTGATCGTTGGATATTAAAGTATCATATATAGCTCTAGCATCAATAGGAGTAGTTTTAACCACTATAATATTTACAATTGCCTGTATGTGTTTAGTAATTCTAATATTATTCTTACGTAAATATTGAAAAACTTTAGAGTCAATAGTCATTAATCTATAGCTTATAAAATTGCAGGCACAGTAGGAATCGAACCTACGACGATGGTTTTGGAGACCATTGTTATACCATTTAACTATGCGCCTATTATCTTAATAATTATACCTTTAAGTTATGATATTTGCAAGAGTTGTTTTATTCACTCTTGACTTAAAAATATAAATTTGATAATATATAGATACTAAATGCGGGTATCGTATAAGGGCTAATTATCTCTGCCTTCCAAGCAGATGATGAGGGTTCGAATCCCTCTACCCGCTCAGAGAATAGAGTGAGAATAACAACTTCTTGCTTTGAAAATTTACAAAAAATAAAATATGAATAATAAAAATTTATTTTTAAGGATTGCCATAGTATGTTTGATTTTACTGAACTTTAATATTGTTACAGCTAATCCTAACGATAGATTTGAAAATAGAACACAATTACAAGATGCTAATCCAATCATAATTGGAAATACTGCCCCAACTACATTGCCGAATACTGGGACTAATACAGAAGCTGAGAATCAAAAGACTAATACCTCACCAACTACTAGTCAATCTAACACTCAAACACAAACACAAACTACACAATCAATCTCTCCTACTACTACAGCAGGTACTGTTAGCTATGAATCCTATACTAATTTCCCAGGGGTAGGGAGAATTAGTGATTTATGTCAGTTAATTACAGCTTTGTGGTTACTAGGATTTGCAGTATTATTAACCTCAGTCTTAGGAATGTTTTTGTATGGAGGCTATATCTATGTAACAGCAGGAGTGAATGCTGGTAAGGTTAATCAGGCTAAGGAAATATTTACTAATACTATTACAGGACTTATTATAGGTCTATCTATATTTATAATTATAAATGTTATAAATCCAGGGTTATTACAAGGTAATTGTAGTATACCTTCAGTAGGGAGTGGTTCTACTATAGGAGGTGGGGGAGGTACAACTCCTATATCTGGGAATTGTAAAGAGGTTAATCAATCAATTTGGAAATGTCAAAGAGGTGGATGTAGTGATTCTTATTTTGGATTAAGTAATGTAAGTAAAGATTTGTATCCTGTAATTACAGAGATATTTAAAACTTGTTCATCAAAAGGAAATTTTCAAATATCATCTGCCTATAGACCATGGAGCTCTGGATCATTTCATCAAACTGGTAAAGCTGTAGATTTTGCTGATGGTGCTAATGATAATTTTACTCTTCTGCCAACAGGAAAGTGTATAATGGACGTTGCTAAACAGTGTGGGATACCAGCTTCTAGAGTTAATCCTGGTAGTGATGCCAATCAAACTTTTCATGTGCATATTGATTTAGGTCGATAATTCAATTTGAACTTTACCTCAAATCGGTGTATACTATATAAATAATTTAATCGATAGCAAATATAGTATATGACATTTTTACAAAAAATATTTGGGGACCCAAATGCTAGAACCTTATCCAAAATTCAACCTATTGTAGACACTATTAACTCTCTAGAGGAGTCTTATAAAGCTAAGTCTGATGATGAGATTAGAGCTGAGATTGCTCAGATTAAAACAGATATTCAGGAGAAGGGGACTAGTCTAGATGAGGTTTTACCTCAAGTTTTTGCTCTGGTGAGGGAAGCTTCTCGGAGGACTTTAGGACAGAGACATTTTGATGTACAGTTGATTGGAGGTATTGTTTTACATCAAGGTAAAATTGCTGAGATGAGAACTGGAGAAGGTAAAACTCTGGTAGCAACATTGCCAACTGTATTGAATGCTATGACGGGTAGGGGAGTGCATGTGGTAACGGTGAACGACTATCTTGCCAAAAGAGATGCAGTCTGGATGGGACAAATTTATAATTTTTTAGGACTTTCTTTAGGTATTGTGACAGGAGATGGTTCTTACTTATACAAAGAAATTCCAGAGGAAGATAAAGAAAGAGATGAAAAAGGTTCTTATGAGGTGGAAGCTGAATTTTTGACTTCAGTCACCCGTAAAGAAGCTTATGAGGCTGATATTACTTATGGGACTAATAATGAATTTGGGTTTGATTATCTTAGAGATAATATGGCCACTTCTAAAGATAGAATGGTGCAAAGAGAATATTATTTTGCCATTGTAGATGAGGTGGACAGTGTATTGATTGACGAGGCTAGAACTCCACTTATAATTTCTATGCCTGATACCGAATCTCCTGCTTTGTACAAAACTTTTGCTTCAATTGTGCCTACTCTGAAGGCTGAAACTGACTATACTGTAGATGAGAAGATGAGGACAGTTAATATTACTGAATCAGGAATAGATAAAGTAGAAAAAGCTCTCAATATTAATAATATTTATGAAGAAAAAGGTATTGCCTTTGTACACCATCTAGAACAAGCTCTGAAAGCTCAAGCTTTATTTCATATAGATAAAGAATATGTTGTTAAAAATGGTGAAATTATAATCGTTGACCAATTCACAGGTAGATTGACCCCCGGTAGGCGATATTCTGAAGGTTTACATCAGGCTATAGAAGCTAAAGAAGGAGTTACTGTACAGCAAGAATCTAAGACTTTAGCCTCTATCACATTACAAAACTATTTCCGTATGTATGATAAATTAGCTGGTATGACTGGTACAGCGGTGACTAGTGCTGAGGAATTTCATAAAGTGTATAATTTGGATGTGGTAATTATGCCAACCAATAGAGAGATTAAGAGAATTGATTTAGCTGATGTGGTTTATAAAAATGAAAAAGCTAAATTTAAAGCCATTGCCCAAAAGGTAAAAGAATTGTCTCAAAAAGGACAACCAGTACTATTAGGTACGGCTTCTATTGATAAAAGTGAGGTTCTGGGACAAGTATTTGATAAGTTTGGACTCAAATATACAATTTTAAATGCTAAACAGCATGAAGCTGAAGGTTTAATTATTGCCGATGCTGGTAAAAAGGGAGCTATTACTATTGCTACTAATATGGCAGGTAGAGGAGTGGATATTAAGCTAGGAGGAGCTGCTGCTACAGAAGAGGAAAAACAAGAGATTTTAGAATTAGGAGGACTTTATGTAATCGGTAGTGAAAGACATGAAGCAAGGCGCATAGATAATCAGCTAAGAGGAAGGTCTGGTAGACAAGGAGAGCTTGGAATAACTCAATTTTATCTTTCTCTTGATGATGAAATTATGAGAATCTTTGGTGGTGAGAGAATTAAGTCATTGATGGAAAGATTTAATTTCCCAGAAGATGAGCCAATTGAAAATGTTCTAATCGCCAAATCTATTGAAGGTGCTCAGACTAAAATTGAAGGATTTCACTTTGATTCCCGTAAACATCTCTTAGAATACGACGATGTATTGAATAAGCAGCGAGAAATTGTATATCGCAAAAGACGAGATATACTTCTACAAAAAATAGATTTGAAAGACCAAACTGAAGATTTAATAAAAGAAAATGTATATAAAGTTGTTTCTTTTTATACAACTAGTGAAAGTATTAGAGAATGGGATTTACAGGCTATAAAGGATGATATTAAGGGATTAATTGGAAGTCAATTAGATTTTATAAATAATTTAGAAAATATTAGAGACCAAGAAGTAACTATAGATAGTAAAAAAGAAGCTATTACTGACTTTTTGGTTAAAAATATTGAAGATATCCTATCCAGTAGATTTAATGCAGTTTCGGATGAACAATATTCAGATATTATGGCCTCTGTTTACATACAAACTCTAGATAATTTATGGATGGATCATTTGGAAATTATAGACTATCTTAAGACAGGTATTCGACTCAGAGGATATGCCCAGCGAGACCCTTTAGTAGAGTATAAGAACGAAGCTTTTATGCTTTTTGAAAAGCTACTAACTTCTGTCCAAACTAACTATATAAATACTATACTGCGTGTGGAGCCTACTCTAGATTTACAAAAAGTTGAGTCTCAAACTGTTTTAAATAATAATTCCGTACAAAGAGTGGGACGTAATGATACTTGTCCTTGTGGGAGTGGTAAAAAATATAAAAAGTGTCACGGTAAATAAATCATAATTAAATTAAAAATATGAAAGAATTGTTAAATAAAAATCCAAAATTAATACTATTATTGGGGTTCAGTATAATCCTAATAATAGTAGGATTATACTGGTATTTTATGGTGTTAGATTCAGATAAATCGGTAGCACAGGTTACTGATTTTAAATCCTGTACTGAGTCAAATGATGGTGTTGTGAATAAATCTTATCCTGCGAAATGTACTTATGATGGGGTTACTTATACGGAAGAAATAATTGATAGTAAAGATTATAGTTCTACTGAAAGTATAAATCTAGAATTACCAGAATATGAAAGATCACAGATTGAAGCTTGGTTAGAAAAAAATGGCTACAATCAGTATGGAGATAAACCAGATACTATATATATGGGAGGAACTCCACTATTTGATGAATCTAAGGGAACATATATAAAATTATATGATTATTTGCTCAAAAAATATCCAACAAAACCTTGGCTAGAAAAATCTATTAATATTATTGAAAACTCTACTACTAATAATTCAGCTGTCCAATCTTTTGCCGAGGTCAAAGCATGGCAAAACTTTGATAATCCTAACTTTGAGTTACAATATCCAGATTTTGTGACTATGAGTGATAGAAGTATGTATCCAGTCAAATTCACTGCTAACAATACTTTTGAATTTATAATAGATATGACTTCTCAACAACCAAATTATCCAGCTGGAACTTGTGAGAAAAAATTGGACATAGATACAAAGTCTTTGTATCTATGTTATAATAAAACTATAACTTATAAAGAGATATATCAGAGAATGTTAGATTCCTTTGTAATAAGATAGATTAGAATATGGTATATAAAACTAGACAATTAGATAATGGACTCACTATAATTGGAATCCCACTTAAAGATTCTAAAACTACTACCGTGTTAACCTTGGTGGGAGTTGGCTCAAGGTATGAATCAGACGATGAACAAGGTTTGTCACATTTTTTGGAACATATGATGTTCAAGGGAACAAAAAAAAGACCTAATGCTAAAGTTATTGCTCAAGAATTAGATGGTTTAGGAGCTTCATATAATGCTTTTACCAGCTATGAATATACGGGCTACTGGGTAAAAGTTAGAAATCAGAAAAAATATATAGCCCTTGATGTAATTTCAGATATTTTTCAAAACTCTCTATTAAAGGAAAGTGATATACAAGTAGAAAGAGGAGCTATTATTGAAGAGTTGAATATGTATTTGGATATGCCAACTAGACAAATACATAGTGATTTTCAAACTTTATTATATGGCTCAGATACACCATTAGGGAGACCAATTATAGGAACTAAAGCTTCGATTAATTCATTTAATCGAGAAGCCTTTGTAGATTATTTTTCTAATAAATATGTCACTTCTAATACTTATATTATTATTGCCGGGGAGGTAGATAATAATATGTTAGATAAAGTAGAGTCATCATTTAATAATGCCAGGCAAGCTGAGGCTCCTAAAAAAAATTATATTAAAATTAAGCAAAATAACCCAAGGATAAATATTAGAAATAAGAAAACAGATCAAACTCATTTGATGTTAGGTTTTCATATTCCATCTATTCATTCTAAAGACAGATATATAGCTACTATTGCTAGTACAATTTTGGGAGGATATATGAGCTCTAGATTATTTACTGAAATCAGAGAAAAAAGAGGTCTATCTTATTATATTAGAGCGGATAGTCATCATTTTGATGATACAGGAGTATTCAATATTAATACAGGGGTACAGAATACAAAGATAATAGATACACTTAAACTTATAGTAAAAGAATTAAAAGAGATGAAAACTTACTCTGTAAGTGATAGGGAGTTAAATATTGCTAAAGAACATATTCAAGGACAAACTGTTATGGGATTTGAATCTAGTGATGAAATTGCAGCTATAATTGGTATGAATGAATTATTATTACATCAACCTTTTGATCTTGAATATGAAATGGAGCAATATAAAACAGTATCAAAACAACAGATTTTAGAATTTATGCAAAAATATACCTTAGCAGAGCAATTAAACTTAGCTTTAATTGGTAATATTTCAGCTAGTGATAGTATTAAATTAGAACAAATTTTATCTAGTCTATGATATATTTAGATAGTCAGGCAAGCACTCCCATTCATCCTGAGGTTTTAAAAGTAGTAACTCAGGTTCTGGAGAATAGCTTTTCCAATCCCCACAGTCAGCATATATTAGGACAAAAATCTATGCATATTGTGGATGATGCTAGAAGGATTATAGCTGATCATTTTGGAGTACAATTCTCAGAAATTATTTTTACAAGTGGAGCTACTGAAAGTAATAATATAGCAATTCAGGGCGTAATTTTAGAAGCTTTAGAAAAAAGAGATAAAGTTGAAATCATTACTACCCCAATTGAACATAGTGCAGTTATAGCTCCAATTCAAGCCTTAATCAATCAATATCCAAATAGGATTATACATAAAACTACACCTATCACTGAAAGTGGAATTGTCACAGTTGAGGATATCCAGAATTTATTAACTCCAGATACGGTTTTAGTTAGTATAATTCATGCTAATAATGAAATTGGTACGATTCAGCCAATCAGAGATATAGGCAGAATGTTAAAAAAATACAATCCAGATTCAATTTATCCACTTTTTCATTCTGATGGGGCACAAGCAGTATGGTCAGAGGATCTAAATTTTAATTACTCAAATTTAGATTTATACAGTATCTCTGGACATAAAATGTATGCACCTAAAGGAATAGGGTCTTTATATATAAAGAAGAACACCCCTATTCAAGCTATTGTTTATGGTGGAGGTCAGGAATATGGTATTAGATCAGGCACACTTAATACTCCTGGAATTGCTGGCTTAGGAGAAGCCATAAGATTATTATCTATCTCAGAGCATAATAATATAGTTAAAAACCTTAGAGCTTTAAGAGAGGTTTTATTAGACAAATTATTATCTATAGAGGGAGTAAGTCTAAATGGGGATAGAGAAAATAGACTACCTCAGAATATAAACATTTCTATTCATAATCAAACAGCTGAAAAATTAGTGATTGCAGCTGATTTAGCTGGACTTGCTATATCCGCAGGTTCGGCTTGTCATAGTGGAGCTATGCAAGAATCAGAAGTTATTAAAGCTATTAGTCCTATACAAGCTGATAAGGCTAAAAATAGTATTAGAATTTCACTTTCTCAGTACAATACTGAGGATGAAATACAGCAAACTTATAATATTATAAAATCAATAGTTAAATTATAAAGTTTGTTGAAATTTATAATTTAATATATAATATTAGTATTAATTAATAATAATTGAATATGATAACAAGAGAAAAATTATTTAGATTTAGTTGGTATTTACTCATCTTTATAATTCCATTTGAAACATTACAAATAGCTATTAATGGCTTTAATATTAGAGCACATCAGATAATTCTATTAATAACTATTATAACTAGTTTAATAGCTTACTATAAGAATATACCAGAGAAACTTAAATTTTTACACAAGAATATTTTTAATTTTAATTTTTGGTATAATAATATATATTTATCTTTATTTTTAGGTGTAGCTATAACTTATATAATAGGAGGCTTGTTTTTCGGTATTTCCACTCAACTAACTATTATTAGAGGTATTGCATTCTTAGGCTATATTGTTTTATTTGGCTTGATTTATTATGGAATAAACTCAAAATTTCAATTGTTTAATGTTTTTAAAACACTATTTTATTCAACAACTATATTAATACTTTTTGGGATATATGAAGCAGTTGCTTTTCAGATGGGATGGCATAATTTTATGTATTTCCCAGGAAGAGTAGATAGTTTTTTTCCTGAACCAAACTGGCTTTCTATGTTTATGGCCTTTATATATGCAATACTAATACCATTATATTATTTTTCTAATGATAAAAAGGAAAAGATATTATTAGCATTAATGTTTATAGGAGTTACATTTACCTCTATATTAGCAATGGGTAGAGCTGCATGGTTAACAATGATCATACTAAATATTGTATTTATATTACAAAATATAATATCTAAATCATTCTCTAAAAAATTAATTTCATTCATAATTTCAATTTCTTTATTTTCTACTTTGGCAGTGTTTTTATCTCAAACCGGACTTACCAATTTTGATTTACAAAATAGATTTACTTCTACCTTTACCCACGAAGTAGTAATTGAAGATGAAGTTGTCAGAGATATTAATGTTGATATTAGGTATGAGAGTTATTTGATAAGTTTGATAAGATATCAACAAAGTCCTTTTATTGGTATGGGACCTACTGAAGAACATAATTTATTTTTGGGTGTATTAGTAGGATCAGGAATTATTGGTATATCTTTGTTCTTATCAGTATTGTATCTTCTTTTTAAGCAAAGTATTTTATTCTATAGACAAAAGCCACAAGTTATAACATTAATGTATTTAATACCTATCTCAATTATTGTTACTGGTATATTTAATGATTCATTATTATTTGGAGCGATGTGGCTCATGTTTGCTATAGCAACTAGAATACCAGATTTGATAGTTTATAGAAAACTCTAGGTTTCAAATTAATGAAATATAAACTCAGCTCATTCCTTAAAAAGTGGAATGTAAAATATGTCTTCACTGTATGGATTGCTTGGATGATGATATTAACATTAGTTGGAGCAATTATGTTTGGTCGTGTCCCAGTTACTGGGTCAACACATAGCTATTATGGAATTGGTGAGGAATTATCTGTTTGGACTAATTGGGACGGAAATAACTATATTGTTATAGCCAGGGAAGGATATAATGTTTTACCTCTATACGCTTTCTTCCCATTATTACCAATATTAATTAAGATATTTGTAAATACCCTAGATATTTCTTATCCTTTAGCTGGAGTAATTGTATCTAGATTAGCACTATTTGGAGCGTTGATATTTCTAGTGAAATTAGTAGAAAAAGAGTGGAGTAAAGATATAGCCTATAAAACAGCTTGGTTGATGTTGATTTTTCCAACAGCCTATTTTATGATGGCAGTTTATACAGAAAGTTTATTTTTATTCACCACTTTTGCAGCTTGGTATTTTTCTAAAGAAAAAAATTGGTGGCTAGCTGGATTTTTTGGATTTTTTGCTCCTTTGACTAGATTATTAGGTATTTTGATAGCTTTAGTGATATTCTGCGAATATTTATTATCTAAAAATTGGAGATTGAAGAAAATTAGGTTTGGTATTTTAGCAGCTTTTACACCTATATTAGGATTATTATCTTATGCCTATTATAATTATGTACAAACAGGGAATTTTTTAAATTTTCTTAATGTCCAAAAATACTGGGCAGAAGTACATGGTAGGGGAGGGTATCATAATCCATTTATTATTATATGGGATGAATTTAGTTCGACTATTTCTAAGATTCCCAATGAAGGCATATTTGTAATAGGAGGAACGGATTTATGGATGACTTTATTTGCTGTAGGAATATTAATTTGGATAACTATAAGAAGAAAATTTAGTCTACCATATGTAATCTGGAGTTGGGGGTTTTTGATGATTCCAATTATTTCTGGTTCTTTAGTAAGTATGCCGAGATATGTATTAGGATTTTTTCCTATGTATATAGTATTAGCATTATGGTGTAGTAAAAATAAATTATTTGAACAATTTTATACCTTAACAAGTGCCTTATTAATGGCTACTTTTTATATAATGTTTTTATTCCAAATCTGGTTTGCCTAAAAAGTATGCTATAATATATATATCAATTAATAATCTGCACTCTATGCAAATTAATGTTAAATATAATAAAAATTTAGTTACTTTCTCTAGATATGGAATATTATTATTATCTTTTTTAGCAATTTTATTGGCTAGTTATTATTTATATTATGGAGATTTCTTCCTACATTTAGCTGGAAAAGGGGAGTGGTTTAACCCCGAACTAGGTATCTCTGCTTGTAATCTGTGCTGGTATGCTAGAGTTTTGATGTTCCCTATTTTTCCTATTGCAGCAGTAGGGATATTCAAAAATGATAATAAATTTACCGATTATATAATTCCATTAACTATTCTAGGATTAATTTTGGATATTTATCATTATAGTTTACAGAGAGGTTGGATTGCTAAATCTTTATTATGTGACCCTAATGGAATTAATTGTGCTGATGCTCCTGTAAACTATTTTGGCTTTATAACCATGCCATTTATATGTGGGGTATTATTTTTGATAATATTTATATTAGCTACATATAACAGTTTAGCTGTCAGGAACAAAGATTAGTATTAATATAACTAAATTTCTAAAAATATGGATATCAATGAATATAAGAATAAAGCCCTTCGCACAGACTATGCTGATTATAGTGACTTTCATATTGGAGATGTGTCTGCAAGATTAGATTATGCTAGTATGGGGTTGGTAACAGAGTCAGCTAAAATTTTAGATATAATTAAAAAATCTAAAAAATCTTTAAACTCATTAGATAAAGCTAAAATCCAAGAAGAATTAGGAGATTTATTATGGTATATGAATTTAACTTTAGATGAATTAAATATAAGTTTTGATGAGTTGATGCAGTCAAGTATAGATAAAATTGATCGTAAACATCCAGAAGGAGACCCAACAATTAGAGGATAGAAAGGATATGTTTGGTTTTTGTATATAGTAGGGAATAGGTTATTATATAAAGATAAACCCTCTTGACCATATTAAATAAACAGAGTATAATCATTATTATACTCTGTTGCAGATATAAAAACCTTAAGGTATAATATATTCAGACCTAATAAGCTCTCCCCTTTTTGCAAAACAAACTGTCCTCCTTTGTAGGAGGTGCCTGAAAGGCGGGGGTGGATTTTGAGATTAAGTAGCAATTTAATGTCTATCAATTCAAAACCAACTCATCCCAAATCACAAATACCAATTAAATAGCATATATATGCCAGTATCCCAAAAATTGCCCTTATTAGAAGACTTTTTACTTTTTTTGACTACTAGTAACTATTCAAAGGCTACTATTCGTAATTATGAAAGAGATTTATTGATTTTTGAGAAATTTTTGAGCGATAATGATTTTGAATTCCATAACATTACCAAAAAAACCATAATTATATATCAGGCAGATTTATTAGCTGAAGACAGAAAAGTATTCAAAGCTAAATCACAGTATCAAAAAGCTAAACCCCTAGAACCCAAAACTATAAACCGAATGCTAACCAGTATCAGGTCATATTTTGTTTACCTCATAGACAATGAACACCCATGCCCCTTATTACCTCAGCAAATCAAATTGATGAAACTAGGGAAGTACAAATTACATTTACCCGAGCTAGAGACTTTGATTCAATTCATAGAGTCTCCAAAACAATTAGAATCCAATGCATTTATTGGGATTCGGAATCAAACTATATTAGAATTAATTTTTGCCTCAGGAATGCGAATTTCTGAAGTTACCCATTTAACCATTGATCAAATTCATCAAGATGATTCCAAAATTTTGATAAAAGGAAAGGGGAATAAGCAAAGATTTGTGTATTTAACCCCGCGAGCTCATAGTATATTAAATGCGTATTTGCAAGAAAGATATGAAATTATCAAACAAGCTCTCCCCTCTCAATATCAAACAGGGGAGTATATCGATCAATTTAGCTTTGTATTTATCACTAAAAAAACTTTTGATACCCTTAAGGACAATATAAAAGATCATAGTCTCCCCTCTTCCCTACTGAATTCCCATATATCCGAGAATTATCTCCAATCCAAAATCAAATCCTATCGACTATTACTCAATATCCCCTACCCTATCTCCGCCCATACCCTCAGGCATGGATTTGCGACATACTTAGCTGAATCAGGAGCCAATCCCGCCGCCATCAAAGTATTACTCGGACATGAATCCCTCGAGACTACTACTAAATATGTACATGCCTCCGATACCTTTGCTGAAGAGACTCATGAGAATTTCCACCCACTTAAGAAGTGAGTGTTCTTTAAATTCCCCTCTTGAGGGCTGGCAGTTTTTACCTGACGGGGTGGAGAAGCATTTTGTCCTCCCTTGGGGCGACCTTTCAGTTGCCTTAAACTTTTATCTTTTTTAGCTAATTACTATTGACAAAATATGGAAAATATGCTATAGTCTTATCGACCTTCAGAGGGATTATCCCTCACCCTTCACATGAACCTTCCTCGTTTTTTCTCATTTGCCTTTCTGGGCACAGCTTATGCTCTCTGCATTCTGGCAGGATCTCCGGCTTTTGCATGTCAGAAGCCAGTCGAAAGAGTACACTGGCTAAACGGAGAAAGTGATTCTTATAAGAGAGATTACTGTTCAGCTGTTTTAAAGGGATTTTCTCCCGTACGGTGTCTTAGGACACCTGATGAAAGCGCGGCTGACTTGAATTTTTGCAGGCGCAATCAAGGCGGAGCCCCTTACAGCTTCCCAGGTGTCGAATAGAAACCCACTCGAACAGATCTCCCCTTGCCGGAACGCATTACGCGCTCCGGCTTTTTCATTTCCCCTCAAAAAGTGATGTTTACTACCCTTGATAAAATAGAAGAAATGTGCTATAATCTTGTCGTTCTAAGTGGAGAGATCCATGCGTCGTTCACGTTCATTCTCAGTTCTCCTTCTCACCGCAGCAGCCCTCGGGCTTGTTGCTCCAGTCAATGCCCAGGAGTATAGCCTCTCTGTGAGGTACAATTCGAACGGTCAGACCCAAGAGGTTTTCTATCCTCTTGGCCGAAACCCTTCGGTGGAGGAGTTTTTGAATGGAAAAAAACAGCTGGGCACAAATCTCCCAGCAAACCGCACTACGAACTGTGATCAACCTGGGGGGCCAAGGTGCCAACCTTTGTGGGGAGATCCCATCGGGTACCCTGGTATTCGCTGATCTCCCCCAGCCCCCTCCACCTATCATCAAGACCGGCACCCAGTGTGTCGGTCTTTTTCATTTCCCCTCAAAAAGTGATGTCATCTAACCTTGACAAAAATGGAAAAATATGCTATAGTTTTATTGACCCTCAGAGGTAAATTCCTCATGACCAACTTAGCTCGTTATTTCATTCTAGGCATCATTTCATTTCTGTTCTCTTTAAATTTCCCAGTCTTAGCCGGAACCAATATTGCAGGAATGGGAAATCTTACAAGGGCACAAGAAAAATATTATGACTCTTATCCTCCGATAATTAAAACTATCAGTAGAGCCTATGAAAGTGGAGTTCTATTCTGGTTTTGTTTTATTGGGTTAGTGCTTAGTATTATACTAGCTATCATCTTTACTTTTCGTATTGAGACAGATACTCTTGAAGAGAATGAAAAGGATAATGTGGAATCCTGATTCCACTTACCCCCAAAGCCGGCACCCAGTGTCCGGCTTTTTTTATTTTAATTCTGGCAGACTATCCAGAGTATAGCAATTCTCAATATTAAATTCTCCAGATTGTCTTCTCTCTAATTCCTCGAGATAGGCTCCAATTCCTAATTTCATACCAATATCATATCCAAGAGACCGGATATAAGTTCCGCTACTGCAACTTATATCTAGTTTTAGATAGGGATAAGCATAATCTAGAATAGTAATACTATAAATATTTACCAAGCGAGGAGGTATATCTATAGTCTGTCCTTTTCGTGCTAATTCATACATTTTCTTACCATTTATCTTGATAGCTGAGTACATAGGTGGTATTTGGCTAATTTCGCCAATAAAAGAAGCCATAGTTGACTCAATTTCTGCCCTTGTAGGGACTTTTTGTATATTATACTCTTGTATTACACCATCTTTATCATAAGTATCACTAATATAGCCTAATTTCAGCTTAGTTCTATATATTTTATCCTGTTTCATAAACTCGTCACTTCTTTTGGTAGACTCACGCCCTACAAGCAGAATTAATACCCCAGTGGCAAAAGGGTCAAGAGTTCCGGCATGACCAATCTTTTTGATACCATAAAATCGGCGTAGTTTATTGACTACCGTATGAGAAGTAATTCCAGCTGGTTTATTAATAGGAATAATCATATAGGCTATTGTAGCATATATATGATATATGGGAAGAGTATTTTATCCACCCCGTCAACTTTGTTGCCACCCCTCAAGAGGGGAATTTTCTCCTGCATTGAATTTATTCCCCTCTTGAGGGGTGGACTGCGTAGTAGGACTGGGTGGAGATAAGAAAAAACCTCCCATCAGTCGTTGGGAGGTTTTTGGGTACCAAGGTCTTCAAGAATTGTCAATCCGATACTGTTATCTGATGGTTCATTCTCATCTAGATCAAATGCTATAGTCAATTTTGTTATTAACTTTAGTACTCTTTGTTTTCTTTTTTTGATTATTTCAGTTGAAAATCTTTCAGTGCTTTTATAATTAAAAGCTAACCATTTCAATTCACCCCAGAGTTCATGGATTGTGTTCCAAATTTGATTAAATTGCATCACCAAATTGATTGATATACAACACAAAAATTATATAATATTATTATTATATAGTCAACACAAAAAAGCGCCCTGTAGACGCCTTTTTATGAATGCAAAGTACAAATTTATTTCACCGCTTCTTTCAACTTCTTTCCTGATTTGAATTTAGGAGTTTTGGTTGCAGCAATTTGAATTTTCTCTAAGGTTCTTGGGTTAACACCTACTCGTGCTTGTCTTTGGGTTACTGAAAAAGTTCCAAATCCAGCTAAAGTTACATCTTCACCTTTAGAAAGAGTTTTGGTTACTACATCAAGGAAAGCTTGAAGTACAGCTTCAGCATCTTTCTTAGATGTTCCAGCCATTTCAGCTACTGCTGATACTAATTCTGCTTTAGTTGCCATCTTACACACACCCCCTTTCTCATATTGTTTAAATTAATATTTTTTAGTTGGATATATTTATCCTATCTCAATCATATAGTATATATGCGGAATTGTAAAGGGTTTTTATCTAGCATAATCAATGATGCGAGTTTCACGAATCAAAGTTACTTTAATCTCACCTGGATACTTTAACTCTTCTTCTATCTTGAGAGCAATTTTTCGAGCCATTTTTTTAGCTTGTATATCATTAATTTTATATGGTTTCACAAATACTCGAATCTCTCTTCCGGCATTTATAGCATAGCTTCTTTCTACCCCATAAAAATTATTAGTAATAGACTCCAACTCACCGAGTCTCTTGATATAATTATCAACAGAATCTCTTCTAGCTCCCGGTCTAGAGGCTGATAGAGCATCGGCTGCTTGCACAATTCTAGATTCTAAAGTTTCATAAGGATATTCCTCATGATGAGATTGCATAGCCTTAACAACTTCCTCTTTGATACCATATTTACCCAATAAATGCCTCCCAATTTCAACATGAGTACCTTCAACCTCATGATCTAGAGCTTTACCAATATCATGGAATAAACCACCCATTTTAGCCACCATAACATTAGCGCCTAATTCAGCAGCTATGGCTCCAGCTAAATGAGCCACCTCAACACTGTGCATCAGCACATTTTGCCCATAACTAGTTCTAAATTGTAATCTACCTAGGATATAGGTAAGTTTCGGGTCTATTCCTGTAATTCCAGTATCATATAAAGCTGCCTCTCCAGCTTCTTTTATGTTTTGTTGGACCAATTCTTTAGACCTTGCTACAAATTCTTCAATACGAGCTGGTTGTATTCTTCCATCTTCAATCAAAGCCTCCAAAGATAATTTGGCAATGTGTCTTCTAATTGGATCAAAACAAGACAATACAATACTATCTGGACTATCATCAATAATAACTTGTACTCCGGTAGAATTTTCTAGTGCTCTTATATTACGACCTTCTTTACCTATAATTCTACCTTTAAGCTCTTCACTATCAATAGCCACAGTAGCCGTATTAAATTCAGCAGATTGACCTTGAGCATACTTTTGCATAGCTAAAACCATAATATTTTTAGCTTTTTGTTCTAACTGATTCTTACGAACTCCTTCTAGTCTTTCGATTTGCAATAACAACTCTTCATGAGAAGTGTCCTCAACTTTTTCTAATAGTTCTGTTTTAGCTTGGTCAATACTTAAACCAGATATTTTACTTAAATTTTCAACTTGCTTTAATTTTAAGTCTTCTACCTCTCGGTATAATTCTTTAATTTTTTCACCTTTTGCTTTGAGTTCTTGACGATTTTTTTCTAATTCTTTAGTTTGTTTTTCTAGTTCATTTTCTCTCCTTAAAACACTTTCTTCCAATAGAACAGCAGTTTTACGGATTTCCGAAGCTTCTTTTCTAGCCTTATCTTTAATAGACTCTGATTCGTTTTCAGCTTCTTTTTTTAGTTCGGCTGACTTTTCCTCGAATTTAGTTTGTAGTGATTGAATTTTAGCTTCTTTTGCATTGATAGCTTTTCTAACAATATATAGTCTTAGAACATAACCTATCCCAATACTTGCTAATGAGCTTAATCCAAACCACAATAATGATATTGTAGTCATATAATATTCTATAATAAATTAAATGTATATTTTGTATACTCTTTTATTATATCATAAATCCAAAAATTATGTATAGTGTATTTTATTCTATTAACACAGATTCATACCAATATTGTCCTTGCATAGTACCATCATAACTCAGCTCTTTATCTCCAGCATTAACAAAAAGTAGTTTATTAGTAGCAGTTCCATCTTGAATAGGTTTTATAAAGAATCTATTATTACCCTTAGCATAGTTTCCACATATTGGAGTAGAGTCTTTGACTTTTGTATCTTTGGCTATTAAAAAGTATTTATTATCTTTCTGTTCTATTTTGCAAGCTTCTCTTTGCTTTACATCTAATATCTGTAAATTTATAATTTCAGATATATTATTAAATCTAAAATTATCTTCTATATCTATAATTTTAATAGATTGCCCTGATTCTTTCGGTTCTTCAAAATTATGTAGATATATTGTAGTATCAGTGCTTCTTAATTCGGGGCCAGATATAGCAAGAAACTTCTCTTTATCCACTAAACTTATAACTTCATAAGCAAAGGCAATACCTAATTCTGGAGAATAATAATAATCTAAAACGCTTGAGTTTCTTGGATTCGGTAATTTAGATTGTAATCTTAGTGGCATAATACTCCAATAAAAATAATCGCCACTACCCTGCCCTTCTTCTATAACTTCAACATTTTCTTCAGTCGGTAGATTATTATTTGTATTCAGGTTTTCCTGATTAGTATTTGACGAAATATTACTACTATCACTAGAACCAGAAGAGCCATTATTCAGGAGTATATAGGTAACAACAATACCTATAGTAGCTACTGTTATTACTATACTCCATATTATAATGGCTTTTCTAGACATAATTTTTGTTTAATTATTAAGCTTAATGCGTATAATTAGTATACACTATTAACTTAATTTTGTGAAATTTATCTTTCAGTCTCAAATCCTGTACCAGCTGGGATTAGTCTTCCTATGATGACATTTTCTTTTAATCCTCTTAGATGGTCTTCCTTTCCAAATAAAGCAGCTTCTATCAATACTTTTGTAGTATTTTGGAAAGAGGCGGCAGATAAGAAACTTTCAGTATTAAGAGCTACCTTAGTAATTCCTTGTAGAAGAAGATCAACTTGAATTTTATCTTCTTTAGACTCAATTTGATTATTAGCTTCTAGCAATTGGTCTCTAGTAATTGTTTGACCCTTAAGATAAATAGATTTACCAGGTTCAGTAACCATATATCTAGAAGTCATTTGTCGGACAATCATCTCAACATGCTTAATAGCAATTCCAGCTCCTTGAGAGTTATAGATTTCTAGAATTTGCTGAATAATATACTTAGTCAAAGTTTCAATTCCAGCTTGTTTATATAATTTCTCCAAGTCAAGATGTCCTTCAGTTAAAGGTTGCCCTACTGTTACGGTATCTCCAACTTTTACTATGACTATATCTACAATTGGGTCAGCTACGATTTCTTTAATCTCAGCTTTAGATTTTACAGCCTTGCTATCATCAGCTTTAATCTTAATTCTAATTTCTCCAGCAGTTTCAACTACATCTACTACAACTCCATTTACAGTAGACATAAGAGCAGGAGTTTTTGGATTTCTTGCTTCAAATACTTCTTCTACACGAGGAAGACCTTTAGTTACGTCAGCCGCTCCAGCAGAACCTCCTTGATGGAAAGTACGCATTGTCAACTGAGTAGCTGGTTCTCCAATAGCTTGAGCGGTTACAATTCCTACTGCTTCTCCAATTTTTACTAATTCATTCCGTCCTAGATCAATTCCATAACAAGATTGACACACTCCACGAATAGTTTTACAGCTAACTAAGCTTCTAATTCGGACATTATCAATTCCTGATTCATCAATAGCTTTTGCTTCTTTATGAGTAATCAATTTCCCAGCTTTAACTATTGCCTTTTTGGTCTTAGGATCAATAATATCTTCTACTGCCTTTCTTCCAAATAAGAAGTTGTCAAAGCTATCCCCGGCATATTCAGCATCAACTCTAGATAACAATAGTCCATCTGTATCACCACAATCAGCTTCCTTTACTACCACATCTTGATTAACGTCCACTAATCTTCTAGTTAGATATCCAGAAGTAGCAGTTTTCAAAGCTGTATCTACTAACCCTTTACGAGCTCCATGAGTAGAGATAAAGTATTCTAATTCTGACAATCCCTCTAAGAAACTAGAGGTTATAGGTGTTTCAATAATTTTACCAGATGGAGATATCATCAACCCCTTCATACCAGCAATTTGAGTTAATTGTCCCCAAGAACCTCTTGCTCCAGAATCAATCATTGAAAACACAGGACCTTTTTTATCTACTTCTGATTTTACTAAATCACCTATATCAATAGAAGCTTTACTCCATATATCTATAATTTGAGCATATCTTTCCTTTTCAGTTAGAAGCCCATCTTCGAATTGCATTGTGATCTCTTCAACTCCATCTTGAGCTTTTTTGATTAACTTTTCTCTTTCATCAGATACAGTAAAGTCACTAATAGCCCAAGATAGTCCTGATCTAGTCATTTCTTCAAACCCAAACTTCTTAATTCTATCCAATAATTCACCCACTTCTGGCTGAGAAAATTCATATAAAGCTTTATTTAGAATACTTTTTAGTTGTTTTTTACCAACGACTTCGTTGATATATTCAAAGCTATCTGGCAAAATTTCATTAAATGAGATTCTACCAACTGTTGTTTGAATTAACTCTCCATTTAGTTTAGGCTCTTTTCTAATCTCAATCAATTCTCTAAGTTCAATTTGACCATGATCATAAGCTCCAACAGCTTCATCAAAGTTTTTAAATACTTTAACTTCACCTTTGCTATCATCTACAAGAGTAGTGTAATAAATACCCAAAACCATATCCTGAGACGGAGCAGAAGAAGGGCTACCATCAGATGGTTTTATAAGATTATGATCAGAAATCATCAATTCTCCAGCTTCTTTTACAGCCTCTTCAGATAGAGGTACATGGACCGCCATTTGGTCACCATCAAAATCAGCATTGAATGGACTACATACCATTGGATTCAACTGAATAGCCTTTCCTTCTATCAGAACTGGCTTAAAAGCTTGAATACTCAATCTATGCAAGGTCGGTGCACGGTTCAATAAGACATATCTATGTTCAATTACTTCATCCAAAATATCCCATACAATATCAAGACCCTGCTCAATTAATCTAGTAGCACTTCTGATATTGTGAGCTAATTCATCTTCTATCAAACGATTAATAATAAATGGTTTGAACAATTCCAAAGCCATAGTTTTTGGAATACCACACTCATTGATTTTTAGATTAGGTCCAACTACAATTACAGAACGAGCAGAATAATCAACTCTTTTACCAAGTAAGTTCTGTCTAAATCTTCCTTGTTTTCCCTTCAAAGAATCAGCTAAAGATTTAAGAGCTCTTTTTTGTCCTGTTGAGGCAACTGTAGTTGATTGACCTTTACGCATTGAATTATCAACCAAAGCATCTACTGCCTCTTGTAACATTCTCTTTTCATTACGAACAATAACTTCAGGAGCTCTTTGAGACATCAATTTTTTTAGACGATTATTTCTATTGATTACTCTTCGATATAAATCATTCAAATCTGAGGTAGCAAATCTACCACCATCAAGAGCAACCATAGGTCTCAAATCAGGTGGGATAACTGGAAGATGAGTTAAGAACATCCACTCTGGTCGTACTCCAGCTTGATGCAAACCTCCCAAGAATCGAATTTTCTTCATTATTTTTTGAGCTTTTACCCCATCAGCTATTTCTAATTCTTTATCTAAAGTTACTAATTCAGCCTCTAAGTCAATTCCAGAAAAAATCTCTCTCAAAACAGCAGACCCTGTTGCAGCCTTGAATACAGGAGCAAATTTCATAGACATCAATCTATAATCAATCTCTGAGATAATGTTCCATTTTTCAAGAGCATTAAGAAAATCTAAATTTTGTTGTTTAGAGTCAAACAATTCTTTTAGAGCTTCTTCAGTATCATTACCCCCACTTGTTAAATCTTTAAGTTTAGATTTATACTCAGACTCTACTTGCTTTATATAATCTTTCTTCAAATTTTCATCAACTTCAGTAATGATATAGCTAGAGTAATAAACTACTTTTTCTACATCAGTTAAAGTTTGGTCAAGTACCAAAGAAATTCTACTTGGAATATTTCTCAAAAACCAAATATGTGCAATAGGTACAGCAAGTTCAATATGCCCCATTCTTTCTCTTCTGACTGAAGCTTTTGTAACTTCCACTCCACATTTATCACAGACAATTCCTTTATAACGAATTCTTCTGTATTTTCCACAAGAACATTCAAAGTCACGAACAGGCCCAAAAATTTTCTCTGAGAACAGTCCGTCTTTTTCAGCTTTTTGAGTACGATAATTAATAGTTTCGGGTTTAGTAACCTCACCATGAGACCATGAAAGAATATCTTCTGGAGAAGCTAAATTTAATTGTATAGAATCAAAGTCAACCACATTCATAGATATGGTCTCTGGAGTATTATTAGGTGTAAGTTGATTATTCATAGAGATATCTTATTAAATGATGATTATTCTTGAGTAGATTCTACGAGTGTTTTGGCATTTTTCAATTTTACATTGATAGCAAGACCTTTAAGTTCATTGACCAACACATGGAAAGAGGAAGGAATATATGGAGCTTGAATTTTCTCACCTTTAATTATGGATTCATAAGCTTTTGATCTTCCAATCACATCGTCAGATTTAATAGTTAACATTTCTTGCAACATATGAGCTGCTCCATAACCTTCAAAAGCCCATACTTCCATTTCTCCCAATCTCTGTCCTCCCATTTGAGCTTTTCCTCCAAGAGGTTGTTGAGTAATCAAAGAGTAAGGTCCTGTAGATCTCATATGCAATTTATCCTCAATTAAATGATTCAACTTCATTACATACATAACTCCAACTGTAGTCTTTTCTCTATATGGCTCACCAGTTTTCCCATCATAAAGCTGAATTTTTCCATCTTCTGGCAAATTAGCCTCTCTTAAGAGTTCTTTGATCTTATCCATACTAATTCCATTCAAGGCAGGAGTAGCAACTTTAAGCCCGAGAGCTGAAACCGCAAGTCCTAAATGAGTCTCATAAACTTGTCCCAAGTTCATACGAGAAGCAATACCAAGTGGAGTTAGAAGTATATCCAGAGGAGTTCCATCAGCTGAGAAAGGCATATCTTCTTGAGGTAGAATTTTTGCAATAACTCCTTTATTCCCATGTCTACCAGCTAACTTATCTCCAACGCTAACCTTTCTTAAATGAACTACACTAACTTGAACTCTTTTAATAACTCCACTAGGAAGTTTGTCTCCATTAGCTCTAGTAAATATCTTCACTCCAACAACTTTACCTTGATGTCCATTTGCCATCTTCAGAGAAGTATCTTTAACTTCTCTAGATTTTTCACCAAAAATAACTCTTAACAATCTTTCCTCAGCAGTCAAATCAGTCTCACCTTTAGGACTAATTTTACCAACCAAAATACTTCCAGCTTTAACAGTAGCTCCAATTCTTACAATACCTTCGGCATCTAAATCTTTCAGTCTCTCTTCAGAAACATTAGGAATATCCCGAGTAACTTGTTCTTCACCAAGACGTGTATCAGAAACATCAATTGAAAAATCTTCAATATGAACAGAAGTAAATACATCTTCTTTAACTAATCTATCTGAGATAATAATAGCATCCTCAAAGTTACTTCCCTCATAAGACATAAATCCTACTCTCAAATTCTGACCCAAAGCCAATTCACCATCTTGCATAGAAGAACCATCAGCTAATAGATCACCTCTTTTCACCTTTTGTCCAGGAACACATTTTACCTTTTGGTTAACGCTAGTAGATTGGTTAGAGTTTAAGAATTTAGTCAAATCAAATCTAGTTCTTTGCTTAGATTTAGCATATTCAAATACAATATGAGAGGCATCAGCTTCAATAACAACACCATCTTCAGGAGCCAAAATTAACTGCCCACTATAAATAGCAGCATCCTTTTCCATACCAGTTCCAACCATAGGAGAGTCGCTTTTAATAGACGGCACTCCCTGCTTTTGCATGTTTGAACCCATCAAAGCTCTAGCAGAGTCATTATGTTCCACAAAAGGAATCAGAGAAGTAGAAACAGAAATCAATTGTTTTGGAGAAACATTAATAAATTCAATCTCGTCTCTATCAGCCACAATAACATTACTATCCTTACGAGCAATAATTCTATCATTTTGAATCATTCCCTTCTCATCAATCTCAACCACCGCAGAAGCAATAAGATAAGTTTTTTCCGTAGCCGCATCGAAATACACGACCTCATCAGTAACCTTACCCTT
>CAZYEN010000005.1:0-4108 GCA_964646465.1 uncultured Candidatus Saccharibacteria bacterium
AACTCACTAGTCTCTGAACCTTTTATAATATTTCTACTATAACTTGGCTGCTGATTGGAAATAAATTCTTTCCAGCAATTAACGGAGTTTAAAGAGGGCCGATATGTTAACCCTCGTAATAAGCCAGTGCAATTTCAGTAATCCACTGACGATAATAGATGTCTTCATAGAGATATGCGCCCACTGAAGACAAACCGCCCATCCTACTTATAGGATGATTGGCAATACCTAAATTAAATGACATAATGTTTCCTCTTTAAAGAGTATTAACAATGTCTACCTTCATTATCACCTTTTGGTAGTTCAACGCTCTCACCTTTACTTTTATCTGTAGAGCCTGTTTTAGGTGCCATACTTGCCATTTCACTAGTAACTGGCATGACTGCCATACCATTACCATCAATAGCATCGCCTGATTGATGCATACCTTCAGCTAAATTACCACTTGGTCTTTTACTTTTACTAGCTTTAGGAGCTTCTTTTACTTTACCCATTTCAGTTGATTCTGCTTTTGGTAGTTTCTTGCCTTTAGATTTTAAACTTGGTGCTTTCATTGTTATTCTTTCCCTTCTACGTAATCTTTTCCTGTTTTACCTTTACGAGTATTAGGACCTTTACCTTCCCATAAAGGAGCTGCAGGACAATGTTCTGGTTTAACTTCTGACTGATTTTGGTTTTCTAATGTATGACTATATTTCTTAACGTCAATCGATATTCTCTCTTGACCTAAAAATCCTTGTTGGCTACCTTTTTGTTCAGCGGCTTCTTTAGTTACCTTACCGACCGCTTCAACAAAAGACTCCCCAATTCCATCTGCGTTCTTATACCCTTTAGAGTTCTCTTTTGCTTTTTTACCTTGTTGTTTATTTGTCTTTTTACTTACTTTTTTACCTTGGTCTACAGTACACATTATATAAATCCTCTCTTTTTTAACCATTCGTATGCAAATTCATTAAGTTTTTTGAATTTTTCTAACGAAGTTAGCGAAGCGTATTTGTGATTATGTATAGCACCCATAAATTCTTCGTAAATAGCGGCATACAAACCGTTGATTACAGAGGAATTTCTGAATTCCGGTTTAATTTTAGAAGAATCTATACAAAATACGTGATTTTTTCTAAAAATTATTTGTTCCATATTAACTCACGCAAGCGATCGCTACTTTTCCACTACCTGCTGTTCTAGTAAACTTAATACTAGAAACAATATTAGAACTATAACTAGCTAAAGCTGCTGCAGCTACAGAACCTACTGTTACAAAATCTTCCCCATTAACCGATACGGCCCAATCAAATGCTAAAGTACCAGTACTCTGAACGGTTACTTTAGAAGCTGGACAAGCTAATTCCACTATTTCTTCAGTTGTTATATCGTCTAGTGGATAAGATCCAGTTTCAAAACCTGTTAAAGTTGCTTGTTTTACTTTTCTTATTTCTTTTTTACTATAAGACATTTAAAAACCTTTCATAATAGTAAAATGTTCACCAGTTTCATGAAATAAGTATACCAGAAGATATCGCAGAGCGTCTAAAAGGCCCTCGTAACCTTCAGGAGTCTCTTGATAGTCCTCCTTTAGTATACCACCTTTAGTCTTTTTAAATATAGCGCTACTTAAAGCATAACGTAAATTAACACAATTTCTATTTATAAATAATTTAGGATATGTTTTTTGTTCCCCGTCAGAATCAATAATTGCGTGGCCTTTTTCATCAAATAGTGGGAATTGTAGCCATAATCTTATCATGTTACATCCTGTTTCCCTGTCCTGTTTCCTGCCTTTAGGTCTTCTGCCGCAAGCTGCCTCTATATCATCCCAGGCTGTTCTTCCGCTAAGTTGGCGTTGATCTCCACTTACATCTGCTATTATTTCTTTAATCGAAAAATTATGTCTAAAATAATTAAAACTAACTTCTTTATTATGTGCAATATAAGCTTGTTGAACTAACTCTCGTTCTTTTTGTAATATTTGTTTACCTTGCATAAATGAAGTAGTATGTGGCGTAAATATCTCATCTAGAATAACTACATCATTATATTTATTAACTTGAGCAAATAAAATACTTCCTGGTTTTGCGTAGTTATGATCTAAAGCAGCAAATACAGGACCTTCGTCTGGATGGAAATTATAATCTACTATATTAGCAATTGGATATTTTTCAGTAATTTCTTCAATAAAACCTGGAAATACGACATCAGTATTAGCTTCAAAATCTGCTAAATATTCTTGTTTAAATTTTAATAGTTTACCTGAAAGTGCGGCTTCTCTTCTAGCTGAGTCAATTTCTTGTTTGGAGGTTTCTGGGTTAGAAGCTAATAAGGGGTTATCATAACTAGATTTTTGAAATGCTGCCCAATCCCTCATATCGTCGTCAGAATCTTCTATCTTACTTATAGGTAGAGCACCTAATTTTTGTTTTAGTCCCTTATCGCCTTGGATGAATAGTTTGTAGAATCCATTTGATTTGCCCCTAGGAGTGCTTATAAAGATCGCAGAGCCTTCTTTATCTATAAGGGTAGGTCGTAGCATCTGAGTCCAAATGGAGTCTATAGCGGGGTTTAAAGCAGCCTCATCGACTATTACTAAATCTAAGGCTTCTCCCGCCAAGGAATCAGGTCTCTCTAAAGACTTTGCTTCTAAAACTGACTTCCACGGAGTTTCTAAATAATACTCACCTTTTTGATTTCTAGCTTTCCCTACTTTACCTGGAACTATAATTTTTAACTGAGTAACTAATATATTATATAATTCCCTAAATACTTTTTCACATAAACTATAATCAGGAGCTACTATCCAAACTCTTCTACTTTCTTGCATAATTACCGATAAAGCCATAAGAGAAGTGAGTAGAGTATTATGTTCAAAACAATCACTTATGTAATTATGATAAACTGGTACGGTTATTCCAGCGGTTTCTAATTCCCCTAAATACTCTATAGAAGTTATTTCATCCCAATACATTGGTGCTTCTATAATTTTTTGTTCTTCTAAAAAATCTTCTGAAAAAAGTTTGATATAATACCGGAGTTTAGTTCTGTTTACTGCCCTATCAGGTCTTATTCTTCCATCATGTTCTTCTTGTTTGGTAAAACTTAATTTTGTTCTAAGTTTATCTGAAAAATGTTTAGAGAATTCTTTAGGTAAAGTATTTAACTGCGTGTTAAAACTATTAGTATTATGTATAACTGCTTTTTCTAGTGCTTCTTCTTTTCCAATAATTCCTATTAATTCTTTAAACTTTAATATCTCAGAAAAATTATGTACATCTACACTATAGGAATAATGACCTTTGTATGGTCCAGTTTTTATATGTTTTTTACGGAGGCTGGATATTATACCCAATCTAGCTAAAAGCCTTTTTACTCCATAAGCTATATTTTTAGAAACTGAACAATATCCAACTTCTTGCGGACAAGCCCAACCATCGGTAGAATATAATCTATTTAAAAATAAAGCAATTTGATCATCTGGACTAGTATATACCCAGTTAGGAATAAATTTCGTATGAGAATTCTTACCATGTAATCCTAATTCTTTAATTAGATTATAAATTGAATTGTTTTTATGTAAATTGTATTGACGTATAGTAGATGTATTTTTTTTACAATAAACTGTTCCATCTAATACTTCTAAAAATCTTTTTTCTACCGCAAGATTACCTACTGAAAAATTATAAGTATTTTGAGTTAAACAGCCATCCCCTAGTAAAAAGGCTAATAGTTCTATATGATTATTATCCTTCCTAATAATGCCTTCTTGTGGAAGTATATTAGGTACGGCTATCCTATCTCCGACGCTTAAACCTTCTTCAATAGTTTTCCAACCAAAAGAAGTAAATAATGGGTGATTCTCTGTTACTTTTAATTCTAATCCATATTTGGTAGTAATTGTAAAAACAGGTTTTGTTCCATTATAAGAACAAGTGGCTGTAGTTTTAATTACATTAAAATTGTCGTCGTAACTGAAAACCTCAAATTCTGTTCCTATTAAATCTTTATATGATTTGACAGAGCCGTCCGCTAAAACTAACTCTTCGTTAATTTCCCGGCACTTCCCCCACCTCCTACCTGCAGCTAATACTTTAAATCTAGCTTCATTTTCAAGTACTTC
>CAZYEN010000006.1:0-4311 GCA_964646465.1 uncultured Candidatus Saccharibacteria bacterium
GAGCGCGATGCAGCAATGACTGCCGCATCAAATGCAGATATTGCATGGATTCGTCCAGGTAGAGAAAGAAGCGGGACTTCCAAGAATTTAAAACGTAGAAATAATATTGTTTCTCTATGAAAGTTTACTCAAACAGGCGTAAAGAAAAGTTAAAACTGATAGAAAAAGATTTGACGCTGGAAGAAGAAAATGAAGCTGGCATATAAATTCTATTACCGTAAAAAGTTTCCTGAGTTGGATACCTTATGTATAGTATCCAATGATCTCTATAATCAGGCTAACTATATAGTAAAAGAAGAGTTTAAAAAGTCAGGTAAGTGGTTAAGGTACAATGACTTGGATAAGGTACTAAAAACTACAGAAAACTTAAATCATGAGATAAACTACAGGAAATTAAAAGCCCAAGTAGCCCAACAAGTTTTAAGGATATTGGATAAAAACTGGACCTCTTTTTTTAATTCTTTGAAAGCATATAAGAAGAATCCAAAAGATTTTAAGGGTCTTCCGAAATCACCGGGTTTTAGAAAAACTAAAGACCGAAACTTGTTAGTTTATACTAATCAAAGCTGTCAGATTAAGGATAATAATAGAATAACTCTTGAAGAAAATATAGAGCTAAGTATCCCAAAAACTGACATAGATTTCAGTAAGTTCCAACAGATAAGAGTGCTCCCAAGAAAAAGACGATATGAAATAGAAATAGTCTACAATAAAGACTGTGTGAATTTTGAATTGGATCAAGAAAACTACCTGACAACTGATTTAGGTGTAGATAACTTTGCAGCCTGCGTATCTAAAGAAGGATCTTTTTTATTAGACGGTAAATCAATAAAATCCGTAAACCAGTACTTCAATAAAATGAAAGCTAAAAACCAGGCATATAGGGACAAGAAAGGAAAAAATGTATGCCATAAAAAATCGTATGAATTAAGTAACTATAGAGGTATGTTTACAAGAGACCAGTTTCATAAGATGACACGGTTTCTTATAAATTATTGTATTTTAAAGAACATAGGGACGATAGTTTGTGGGTATAATAAGCAATGGAAAGACTCCATTGATATAGGCAAAATAAACAATCAAAAGTTTGTCTGCATGCCGCATAAACTGTTTCTAAAGATTTTGAAATACAAGTGTGAGCTGGTAGGGATAGTTTTGATTTGTAAAGAAGAATCCTACACATCAAAGTGTGACAGTTTGGCTCTGGAGCCCGTGAAGAAGCAGAAAAAGTATTTGGGTAAAAGAGTTAAGAGAGGGCTTTTTCAGAGTTCGATGGGTAAGCTGATAAACGCTGATGTAAACGGGGCGTTGAACACTTTGAGAAAAGTAATCGGTGATTGCCCTTTTATAAAGGGTATAATCGATAGTGTGGTTCTGTTTAACCCAGTAAAGATAAGGTTTGCGGATTTAAGCTGTGAACAAACTCTTTCAAACTTTTTAGTAAGATGTTAACGAATCTTTATATTCGTTAATATTATTAACAAAAAAGGTAACATGGTAGACTGGGAAACTGTAGAATAAATTTATCGGTAGTGTAGCATAGCTGGTTTAATGCGCGTGGCCCATAACCGCGAGATCACTGGTTCGAGTCCAGTCACTACCACCAAATAACATTAAAGGAGTTAGTGTGCACACAGAAATATGTCAGTGGGTGTCTTATGTCAATATGATGTTTCCAGAATATTTTAGTAACAAAGATGTGTTAGATGTAGGATCTTTAGATGTCAATGGAACTAACAAACATTTTTTCAGGGATTGTCGCTACACCGGATTGGATATAGGTCCTGGTTTAAATGTCGATGTAGTATCAGTATGTCATGAGTACGAAAAACCTGATGCATCTTATGATGTGGTAATTTCTACCGATTCTTTAGAGCATGATTTATATTATGATAAATCTTTGAAAAAGATGTACTCGCTACTCAGACCGAATGGGTTGCTGATATTTACGTGTGCATCAGATGGTCGAGGAGAGCATGGTACCCTAAAAGAAAACAGTGCCGCGTCTCCATACACTATCACACATCCTGAGTGGCAGGACTATTACAAAAATTTGAATATAGAGGACATTCAGCGTTCTCTGAATCTAGACGAGCTATTTATACGTCATGAGCATAGTACGATTGTAGGGAGTCTTATTCCATGGGGAAAAGATTTAAGATTCTGGGGAATTAAGAAATAGATTTTATTGCGGAGTCGAGTAGTGGTCAAGCTCGTTGGGCTCATAACCCAAACCTCGAAAGAGGGCATAGGTTCAAATCCTATCTCCGCTTCCATATAAAATAAAGCTCCCGTCATACAACGGGAGCTTTATTTATTTAACGTCCTAACATTCTCTTAGGGAGTCCTGTCCAATTTAGTATGACATACTGCACAGTGCCCTCTGAGTTTTTCTCAGATAGCCATACTAAAGGATTTCTCTGAGTTACTATTTCAGTTTTAAAAGAAAAATTTCCAAGACCTACTTGAGTAACATAAGAAACTAGAGATTTTTTTGTAAGAATTTCATCCTCAATCAAAATCCAGTTAATTAATGTGTAGTTTATTTCAGCTTCGGAATTTTTCATCAAAACCCACACGGCAGGATCCATATCAATAATTTCGTTATGATACAGAGCCTCTTCCAAGTTGTTTTGAGTAACATAAGTTGTAAAATATTTTTTCTTAGGCACAGTAATACCTCTTTTTGATTAGTATGGAAGAATACCTTTAAAATTTTCTTGTTTTACTACCCTATATTCAGTAGAATTAAGGGTTACTCTTGTGTCATCCGTAGGGAGTACCCAAGTGCCGCAGTTTGCGGTATTGTTAAGCACTATAACACTTGAACTAACTCCATTAACAAAAGTTAATTCCATATCAGCATAATTGGTAGGAGTTTTAATTGTAAGACTATCTGTAAAATTTGCCGTAGTATCTACAGTAATTTTATCAGCCTGAAGGATAGTAGCTGTAAGGAGTAGGGCTGAGGCTTGCTTTTTCCAGTTAGATGGAGCACCTAAATTCGGATCATCCGCAGATATGGATGTAACTTGGCACTTGTAAACAGCTTTTCCGCTGAAAACTAAATCTCCCTGAACATATGTACTCGCTGCGTTATATACCGTAACAGATGAGTTATCGAATATGTTTAAAGTGACTTTGGCTTTTTTTGAACTGAGCTCTAATTTTAACCAGCCTTTTGAGTTTTCAAGACTGAAATTTACTCCGGTAATAACCCCATCGTTCCAGTTTAATGCGTATGCATCCCCATTATCAATACGCGTTTCTTCGTTAGTAGTCAGCGTATAATATGCATAATCAGACGCGACGCCTCCATAGTTAATTGCGATAGCCTCCATAAATCCGGGAGTAGGCACCGTAGATGTGCGTTCTACTATAACTCCATCCGATATTCTAGCAATGATTGTCGACATAAAACCCTCCAAGTTAAAAAGTTTGCAAATATTACTTAATTTTGAAAATTAATAGAGTATTTATAAATAAAAAAATATACCGAAATTTATGAACAATACTGAAGGTCATGAATCCGAATATATCTAATAAGCTATTGATAATTGGAACTATGTAACAAAAGTCTTTTATTTTTAATTTACAACAAAAGGAGTCGGTATGATTCGTTTTCTGTTTCTAGTCTTGTTCCTGTTCACAAGCATTTCTGCTAGATTGCTGTATGTAGCCCCCACTGGTAATGATGCAGTAGCAATTACTGCCAATACCATAACAACTCCGTGGGCTACACCAAAGAAAGCATGGGAGACCGCTATAGCGGGGGATACCGTATACTTTAGAGCAGGGACATATTCTATTACTACTCAAATTTGGACGAAATTTGTAGGGGGTACGGGTACTGTAACATCTCCTATAGTTTTCTCAAGCTATCCGAGTGAGACTGCAGTAATTAATGCACCTACTACGCTAGATCCTGTTATCATTATAGAAAAAAATTGGAATATTATAAGAAACCTAACGTTTGTTGGCGGTAAAAGTTTTTTAATGTTCGGTTATGATTTTCAGGTAAATGGCGGACTTGTTGAAAACTGCATTAGTTCCGGATATCTAGGTGGAGATAATGTTGGTTTTGTTTATGTAGGCGGTGCTTCAAATATCACTATCCGTAATTGTATTATAACTGGGCCTGGTCTAGGATCTCAAGGAGTACACCTAAATACAGCAGGTATAATAGCCTTTAATGCAGCCGGTCTTAAAATTCTAAATTGTAATATTTCTAACGCACCGATCGGTATTTATTATAAACATGGAATAACTCCTACTACTCAATCAGGTATCGAGATAGCCTATAATTTTATA
>CAZYEN010000007.1:0-33750 GCA_964646465.1 uncultured Candidatus Saccharibacteria bacterium
TCCGCTACGGATGCCTTGTTACGACTTAGTCCTTGTTATCGATCCTACCGTGGTATGCCCTAGATGGACATGCTTCGGGTATTACCGACTCCCCTGACTTGACGGGCGGTGAGTACAAAGCTCGAGAACGTATTCACCGCAGCGAGGCTGATCTGCGATTACTAGCGATTCCAGCTTCAAAAGGGCGAGTTTCAGCCCTTTATCCGAACTGAGGAAAGGTTTAGGAGATTAGCTTCACTTTACAGTGTCGCAACTCATTGTCCTTCCCATTGTAGCACGTGTGTAGCCCAAGGCGTCGAGGAACACGCTGATTTGACGTCGTCCTCTCCTTCCTCCTGGTTAACCCAGGCAGTCGACACAGACACTTGTAACTGAGTCTGAGGGTTGCGCTCGTTTCCCGACTTAACGGAACACTTCACAGCACGAGCTGACGACAACCGTGCAGCACCTGTCTAACGATCTCGAAGACAGTCTCTGTTTCTAGAGACCCACAGTTAGATTTCTAGCCTTGGTAAGGTTCCCCGCTTAATATCGAATTAAACCACATGCTCCACCGCTTGTGCGAGCTCCCGTCTATTCCTTTGAGTTTTAATCTTGCGATCGTACTTCCCAGGCGGAACACTTAACGCGTTAGCTTCGACACTCCGAGGGTCGATACTCGAAATGTCTAGTGTTCATCGTTTAGGGTGTAGACTACGCGGGTATCTAATCCGCTTCGATACCTACACTTTCGTCTCTGAGTGTCAGCAATGTCCCAGTAAGCTGCCTTCGCCTTTGGTGTTCCCCATGATATCAACGCATTTCACTGCTACACCATGAGTTCCGCTTACCTCTAACATGCTCTAGAATAACGGTTTCAATACCAGACCTCGGGTTGAGCCCGAGAATTTAAGTAAAGACCTTTTATTCAACCTGCAGACGCTTTACGCCCAATAAATCCGGATAACGCTTGAGGCCTTCGTATTACCGCTGCTGCTGGCACGAAGTTAGCAGCCTCTATTAGAATGGTACTCTCTCTTGAATTGCTCCCATTCGACAGAAGTTTACACCCCACAGGGCTTCTTCCTTCACGCGGCGTCGCTCCGTCACGCAAATATGCGCATTGCGGAAGATTCTCGGCTGCTGCCTCCCGTAGGAGTATGGACCGTGTCTCAGTTCCATCGTCGGGGGTCACCCTCTCAGGTCCCCTACGCGTCATAGCCTTGGTGAGCCATTACCTCACCAACAAGCTGATACGTCCAAGGCCTCTCCCAAAGCACCGAAGCTTTACAATTTAATCTTTCGAATAAATTGACCATCTTGTATTAGCTTGCGTTTCCGCAGGTTATCCAAGACTTTGGGGTAAGTTACCAAGGTTATACTGACTCGTTCGCCACTAATATTCTTAAATGCAAGCATAAAAAAATATCCGTTCGACTTGCATGCCTTATCCACGCCGCCAGCGTTCATCCTGAGCTAGGATCAAACTCTCATTGAAAACGTCAGATTGTTCCTAAAAAACATCTACTCTTTAAATATTCAGGATATAGTTATTGAACCTTACAATTTTTAGTTGTAAGTTGATTGAATTATAAACGAACTATCTTGCTTTACAAGACGGTATGTATATAATAATTGAAATCTAAACTTTTGTCAAGAGATTTTGGATCACTTTTGGTTTATTTTTGATTTAGTCTAGGAAATATGTGTAATTCCTCACCATTTAAGAGTTTTTTCATCAATATTGAGGTGCTTGGCATAATAGGACTTATAGCTTCTGTAATCCAAGCTAAATCTTGTAGCCACTTTTTAATATTTTGTTCTAATTCTAATTTTTGACCTGATTTATATAATTCCCAAGGTTTAGTTATCTCAATTTCTTTTCCAACATTAGTTATCATTAAAAAAATAATTTTTATTGCACCATAAATATCATTTTGTTCCATACTATTTTTATAAAAACCATATAATGATTCGCTACTTATTGATTTTGAAGATAATAAACTATCTATCTCAATATCAAATTTACTAGTGTCATTCAAACCTAAGTTTATAAGAGATTGTATTTTTTCTGTATCGTCAATAAAGTCTGGTAATTCAAAGAAAAGTTTTATATCATATTTCTTAGCCATACCAACTACTCTGCTAAAGGTATTGCCAAATTTATTGACTAGTTCAGATTCATATACTGACATAATCTTATCTTTGGTAATGTCTCCGTCATTACCAATTTTCATTTCTCTTAAAATAACATATCTTAGAATATCATTCCCTAGATTATCTGTAATTTGATTAAATTCTAAGATAATATCTTGTGGCTTTATAACATTACCAATGCTTTTACTCATTTTTCGTCCTCCAGATAAGAAAAAGCCTGTAATTAACATTGTTTTTGGTAATTTATCTTCAGGTACCCCAAGAGCTAGTAAAAAGGCAGGCCAAAATATAGTATGAAATTTCATTATATCTTTACCCATAACTTGTAAATCTGGAGACCAAATATCTTGAATTTTCTCAAGAATTTCATCTATGGATAAATTATTAATATCAATACTATGACTAGCTAAAATTCCAGACATATAGTTAAATAAAGCATCAATCCACACATATAAAGTTTGAGTGGTATCAAATGGCACCGGTATTCCCCAACTCACTTTTTCTCTGGTGACTGAGAAATCACCCACATCTGGATTTTTAAGTAATTCTATTGCCTCATTTCGTCGTGATTCTGGAATAATTTTAATAGTATTATTCTCTATTAACTCTCTAACTCTATCTTTATACTTAGTAAGCCGAAAGAAGTAATTTTTTTCTAAGATTATCTGGGGTTTTTCATCATGATAGGGACACAAGCCCCCTTCTCTTAATTCAGATTGAGTGACAAAAGATTCATCTCCCACACAGTACAAAGCTTCATAAGAATGTGGATAAACCGCATCATTTTCCAATAGTTTGGTAATTACAAACTGACACAGAGCCTTATGCACTGGATTAGTGGTACGGATAAAATAATCATAGCTTAACTCAGAATAATCCCAAGCTTCTTGCCAAATAGATGACATTTGATCAGTATATTCTTGTTCAGATAAATTATTCTTATA
Source organism: uncultured Candidatus Saccharibacteria bacterium (assembly GCA_964646465.1). Classification (GTDB taxonomy): domain Bacteria; phylum Patescibacteriota; class Minisyncoccia; order SW-4-49-11; family SW-4-49-11; genus CALRBF01. Next base: position 3,081 of record CAZYEN010000007.1, read on the forward strand.
AGCAGCATCGGCTACCTTTTGTCCATGCTCATCAGTTCCTGTTAAAAAAAATGTCCCAAAAGAAAATTGCCGATGATAGCGAGCTAAAACATCAGCAATAGTGGTAGCATAATAATGTCCAAGATGAGGTTCTCCATTTAAGTAATAGATTGGAGTCGTGACAAAAAACTTTTTCATATATCTATTACTATATCAGATTAATACTTTTGCTTCAAGTATCTACTTAATCTCCAAAATAGTATATTTTTGGATACCTGCTGGAGTTTCTACCTCTACTTCTTCCCCTACACTGTGATGCATAAAAGCTTGTCCAAGAGGAGACTCATCAGATATTTTTCTCTCAGCTGGGTTAGCTTCTGATGGACCTACGATTAAGAATTCCCTATCTCCTGCACCATTTCTTACCTTAATTTGAGAACCTAAAGATACAAATTGAGAGTTAGTTGGAGATTCTACTACTTCAGCATTACGAATCAAATCTTCCAATTCTAGAATTTTAGATTCATTGAAGGCCATATCATTTTTAGCTTCATGATATTCTCCATTTTCTTTAAGATCTCCTTGTTCTTTAGCAGCCTTAATCTTTTCGATTATTTCTTTACGCCTCAAAACCAGAGCTTCAAGTTCTACTTGTGCCTTTTCAAGACCCGATTGTGTCATATGATATTTCTTCATACTTGAATATAATTAATTTAATAAAATACAGTAAATACTTATATTTTATATTGGGCTTAATTCTGGTTGATGTGATTTGATATTCACTTTTACTGTGAATGGAGTATACTATATATATGTATATTTTGCAAGTAGTACCCATTCTCAAACTTCCTGGGCAGATGAGCCGCACTTTAACTTACTATTCATCCGAAAAGATACTTCCGGGTAGTCTTGTCATAGTTGAAGTTCGTACTTCGTATATTACATCAATTGTTTACTTTTGTCAAGAGTTGACAAAAGATAAGCAAAATATCCGTAAATTTGCTAGTTTTAGTCCTAAACCCATAGAAAAGAGTTTTTCTAATACTCCACTCTTAACTGACAATCAATTAAAGTTAGCTGAATGGATTAGTAACTATTATGCTCATCCGTTGGGTAATATTATGAAGTGGTTTTTACCTAGATTATCAAATAAAATCAAAAGATATCCCAAAATACTAGAATCTCCTTCTGCTAACTTACAACTTGGAGCAAAATATATACCTAAATTAATCATTTATCCTACTTCTAAAAGACTTAAGCATTACCATCAAATTATCCTTCAAAACCAAGGACAGATTCTAATTTTAACTCCAGACAATATTAGTCTTGAAACCCTAACTCAAGAATTACAAAACCATCAACCTATCATTATTAATTCAGGACTAAAAACAAGCGAATTTAGAAAAATGTGGATGCAAATCAAGTCTGGAGAAGCCAAATTAATTCTAGGGACTAGAAGTAGCTTATTCCTACCATTTCAAAATTTAGAACATATTATTATAGAAGATGAGTCATCAGAAGCTTATTATTCTTTTGAGACCAAACCACATTATCAAACTACTACAATTGCACTCAAGTTAGCTAAATTACATAAAGCTACTTTGACTTTAGCCTCTAATCTACCCAGTATTAACAGTTTGAATATTTTAGAAAATAGTCACTTAAGTCTACCAGCTGAATTTTATCCAAGCAATAATAACTTGAAAACGGAATTGATAGAAATGTCCGTAGAGTTTTATAAAGGAAACAAAAAGTTGCTATCAATTCCGGCTAAAAAAGCAATTACGAAGGCACTTAAACAAAATCAATCTGTTATTATCTATATCAACCGTCGTGGTGAATCACTATATATGTCTTGTCGTGATTGTGGATATCACTTAAGAGACCCAAAATCTGGTACTTTATTAACCGTACATAGAGTAGATACTTTGCCAAAAAAAATTACCAACTATAATGAGAGTCAAATCCTGATGTCACATACATCTCGTAAATGGTTCAAGATGATACATAAATGTCCTCAATGCAAATCTCTTAATCTCAAACAAGGAGGTATAGGAATACAAAAAATACAATCTATGATACAAGAGTTATATCCACAAAATCCCAATTTCATTCTCTCCAGCGACACTGCCTCTGATGTCAGTACACAAAAAAATATTATAGACCAATTTATACATACCAGTCCCGCTATATTGCTAAGTACTAGTATGATTCATAAATTTTTAGATATTATCCCTCAAACAATTACGATTATTCCATCAGCGGAATCTTTGATTAATTTTCCAGATTATAGCATTCAAGAAAAATCAATTCAGACCTTAACTGAACTTATTCAACATAGTAAAAAAACTTTTATCCAAACCTTCACTACCTGGAATAGAGATGAAGAATTACCATCCCATATTTATAATATTATTAATCGCCCAATAGCAGAACTTTGGCAACAAGAATATAATAATAGAAAATTATATCAATATCCTCCTCATTATGAGATTATTGCCATTCACTCTCAGCATAGCAAGCGACAATTCGCACTAGATCAGGCTTTAAGGATTAAAACAGCTCTTGATAATATCAGTATCAAGGCTTTAGGGCCATTAGAAAAATATTTAGCTAAAGGCAAAGGTGTATATAAATTTACACTAATTATACAAAGCTCCCCCTCTCAAGCTAAGATAATTAAAGCTAAATTAGTACCCATCTTAGAAAGAGGACAGGATATTGAGATTAATCCTCAGAATTTATTATAATAGAAAATTAGCCCCATCCACCTCCAGCACTAAGTGCCACCTCCTCCGAAGGAGGACAAATTATTCGATATTGTTGTCTCCCTTTGGAGGGAGTACCCGTAGGGGGAGGGTGGAAAAATTTACAATAATCACTATCCCTCTTTCCTATACTTAACCCATATCAAATATCCCCACCAGATTAGATTTAATGTAATAGCAGTGATAAATATTCCATATTTAGCTAGGAATTCTTGTAGAAGAGTATTATTCTTAAGTCTAATATCTGATGCTCCTGGAATATTATATTCATCTAAACCTCTATAGTCTTTGGTTGTAGTAGATATTAGATTAGATTGATTATTATCTAATTCTGATACTGTTTTTGGCTGTATATTATCAATACTAGACTTTTTGATGATTGGAGTAGCTCTAATCTGGCCACTATTCCATGGGATTAATCTAATTTCCCCATCATAAACTTCTATAAATCCTGTTAGAGTCACAATATCTCCCTTTTTCATCTTGGGTTTAGTGACTTTATCAGAGTATAGTTTGACCGTAGTATTTTGATTTTTATTATTTATTACCAGTTTGGTTTTGGTATTAGTATCTAAGACTCCTGTTATATTAACTATTTTACCCCAATCTGAATTTTCTAATTTGGTCATATTTTGAGTTTGGATGTCTATTGATTTCTCCAAGATTATCTGTATATTATCTATCGAGTTGGTTTTAATATATTGTTGCGTATCAGTATTATGCCACTCAGCTTGAATTTTAACTATATCTCCTTCTTTTAGCGTTGGGAATCGATTCTGTCTATCATATACTTTAATAACTCTATTATCTTTGATGATATAAAAACTATTCTCCACCAATTTCCCTACTGGAATAATAACTTGACCTTCAATGTCTATATATTCTCCATCTTCTATTTGCAGTAAATTATCTATATTTTCAATCCCAATATAGTTTTTAGTGCTATCTGCATTCTCTTTTTCTGTGAATATATTCGGAGCATTAGGAGTTATAGTCTGAGTCCAACCCCAGCCTTGTAAAATTGGAATATATGACAGTCCCTTATAGGCTTTAATATAGGAGGTGTTTGATTGTATTTGATTATAATTATCTGTAAGAGTAATTGTCTCACTGGTATTATTAAGAGCAATTTTAGTCTCTGATTGATTATAAGTTTTATAGCCTTTAGCTGGGATGATACCTGATAAAATATAGCTTTTAGCTAAATCAGATATTTTCCAACTTGTTAAATCTATATCTTGTTCCGTATTATTATAAAGTTCTATAAATTCTTCTCCTGAGTTTGGGTATGGATAAATCTCAGATATGATAACACTTCCAATATTGTATTTTGTTAATTGGGGGATTATTGGAATAAATGGCTTTGGATCAATAGGAATAATTTCTACAGGTGGAGATACTGGAGCTATATTAATAGAATTTGGTGAAGGGATTATATTCCAAATCCAAATATTATCTACATACATATAACTATATCCTTTTTGAGACTCTTTCATTGTATAATCTACTTGGGATTGAATTTTGCCGTCTGGATCATATAATATTACTGAGTCACTACCATTATTCAGCCCAATTTTAAGCCCCACTCCATCTTCTAAGAGCAAAAATTCTTTGGCAGGGATGATACCAGTTAAAGTCTGTATAGTAGAGCCACCATCTTGTATATCATCTAATTTCCAATTTTGTAAATCAATGTCTTTATCAGTAGTATTATATAATTCAACAAATTCCTTTCCACCATCTATTGGATTTGGATAAATTTCGGATATTATAACTCCTCCATAAGATATGTTTTCTGATTCTGGAGTAGGGGGAGGAGTGGGTGTAGAAATATTCAAAGGTGAATGAGGTTTTACCTCCCAAACTAAATTACTCACTTTATGTAAAGATTCATTTTGTTTAGTAGTATAAGGCCATTTATCACGAAAATTGACCGCATCAATAGTTATACCCTTGCTATCTCTTAGCTCTATATATGCTCCTTTATCATTACTTAGAGTCCCAAAGTTACTACTAGTTATATTAATAACCTTATTAATAGGTGGGAGACTAGTTTGAGTTGAGGTAATTCTACGAAGAAGCAAATAGTCAGTAATAGTACCAGATAAAGATATTGTCTTATCCCCTGAGCCAGATAAAATTCTTAAAGTCCAGCCATCTAATATAATTGGTGTACTAGGATTAGAATTCTTTAGTTCAATAAATTCATCCCCCGAACCTGGTGCATTATCTTTCCAGTCGGTATAGCCAATATAATTAATCTCATTTATCTCAACTGATTGAAAGTTAGCAAACGTAGAATTAGGGATAAACAAAAATAGCCCCAAGATAAGGGCTATAAGTTTAGGAAATTGTATTGTCTGTATTATTATCTTGTGGATTTTGATTAGGTTCAGTTTTATTTGGCTCATATGTATATGCATTATGTAATTCTACAGTTCTATTGGCCTCAGCAAATTTTAGGATAATATCCTTTGCCTTGTAAGGGTAAGGTATATCATCAAAAAATAAGGTTTTCTGATCGGCTCCAGACGTCTGTATTCTAACATCACCAAAATTAAATATATTTGAAAAAAAGCCTTTAGCAACGACTTCTATATCTTGTACATTTCCAATATCTGCCTCGGACACTTTACGATGAAAAAAGTCAATCTGATCAATAGTAAGGACCCTCTGATTAGTCACAATATAAGCATCTAGATAATAATGCGTCCAGGTTAAAAAGGCAGTATATAAAATAAATAGAATAATCAATGTAATCATAAAATCAAAAACCGCTCCAAAAAATGGATCTTGTAATATTGTTATACTATTGGGAATAATATTAGATAAAATTAATACTATTGCTAATAAAATTAAATTAAGTATATACGGCATTATAAGAAAGAATATAGCTCTTCTAAAGACAATTTTTACTTCCTCATCTTTATGTTGACCCGGGAAGTGTAAGTGTTTACCTGTGATTCTATCTAGCATATTATTGTTTAATTAGTTAGATTCAAAATTGACTGTAGATTCATAAAAAGTAAAATTAATAAAAAAGCACTCCCCACAATATAGGAAATAGTAGAGACAATACCTATTTTATTATTAATCCCAAAAGCAAAAATATGATATATCATAACGATACTACCAATTACACAAGCTAAAAGTATAATTATATAAGTAGCAATAAATAATTGATTAGACATAAATATCTATATTAAAAGTTTCTGAGGAGGTGTTTTGCCAAAATACTCATAACATAAATTAGTGACCATTCTACCCTTTGGAGTCCTCTGCAAAAGACCTTGCCGCATCAGAAATGGCTCATAAATCTCCTCGATGGTCACCGTTTCCTCGGAGGTAGAGGCTGCCAAAGTAGACAGACCAACTGGACCACCATTGAATATATTCATAATAGTCTCAAGGATTTTCCTATCCCCCGCCTCAAGCCCCTTATCGTCTACATCTAGGAGCTCAAAAGTCTCTTTGATAACTTTATTATCAATAACACCATCATTATGAACTTCAGCAAAGTCTCTAACTCTTTTTAATAATCTATTTGCTACTCTGGGGGTGTGGCGACTTCTAGTCGCAATATGCTGATAAACCTCTGGAGAATCCGCTTTTACAGATAGAATATTACTAGACCTCTTTAAAATATCTATAATATGACCTTGATTATAAAAGTCAAAACTATAAATATTCCCAAAACGACTACGGAATGGCCCAGATAATGAGCCGAATTTAGTCGTAGCTCCAATCAGAGTAAATTTTGGCAAATCAAGTCTCAAAGTTCGAGCAGATGGACCCTTTCCTACAATAATATCCAAGACAAAATCCTCCATAGCTGAGTATAAAATCTCTTCCAAAGTCTTAGATAATCTGTGAATTTCATCAATAAACAAAATATCTCCTGCCTCTATATTGGTAAGGATTGAAGCTAAGTCACCCGCCTTCTCAAGAGCTGGACCTGAAGTCACCTTCATATTAGATCCCAGATATTTAGCAATAAGATAAGCTAAACTAGTCTTCCCAAGTCCAGGAGGTCCATAGAATAAGAGATGATCCAAAGCCTCTCCCCTTTTCTGAGCTGCCTGAATTGAAATAGAAAGATTTTTTTTAATTTGGTCTTGCCCAATATACTCATCAAAAGTCTGAGGTCTCAAACTCTGGTCTATACTGCTATCTTCTTGTATTTCTTTTGATGATGTAATCATAGATTACTATAGTTATATAATATAATTATAGTATATTTTGGAAGATTTGTACATAGCATTTATTATTTGTGCTATAAATAATAAATACTAATTAAGGAATAATTGGAATATAATCCAAGTTATCTGCAAAATATCTAATGTTCTAATTTCATCTCATAGATATATGGCCAGAGCTTACCTGTAATGAAAAATGTATTGGTACTAGTTTTATAAGCTATACCATTGAGTTCTGCTATGTTCGGATTTTCTGTGCTTAGTTTATTTACTAGTGGACTTAGGTCTAATATTCCTATAATCTCACCATTAGCGGGGTTTATTTTGACAATTTTGTTGGTCTGGTAAATATTAGCATATATATAATCAGCCACATACTCTAATTCATTGAGATTATACTGAGGTCTATTCTGATACTTCACTGAGATTTGTCTTTGAGATGTGAAATTATTGGTGTCAAGATAGGTTAGTTTATCTGTGCCATCACTCATAATGAGATGATCTCCATCATTAGTTAGGCCCCAACCTTCTTTACTTGCAAATTCAAATTCTCTAATTCTCTCAAAAGTATTTACATCATATACAAACCCTTTTTGATTTTTATAAGTTAGCTGATATATTTTATTATTGAGTATGGTACTCCCCTCTCCAAAATATATATATCGGTCTAATTCTACTTTCACATCTATCTCTCCTGTCTCTAAACTTAATCTTCCTAGTACTGACCTTGTATATGGCAAATACCCTGGTGACCCTGTGCTCTCATACAAAAAATCTTGATCAAAAAATAATCCTTGAGTATAAGAGTTAGTATTATGTGGGTATTGGTTGACTATCTTATATGATATTTGCTCAGGTACTATTTGTGTATTTTGGTTATGATAAAAATAAAATATACCTATAACGAATAAGCTCAAAACAATCAGGCTATAAATAATATTTTTTGTATGTTTCATTGTTCGAATATAGTTACTCGGTAACAAATAATTTTCCTGACGGTAAATTCTCGCGACCCCGTCTCGCCGTGTTCGCCTTGTACTAAGTACAAACTCACACATGGCTCCGACTTTCTCGTCCTGACGAAAGCCAAGCAGTTGGCTTTCTCATTCTCTCACTTTGTTGTTCGAATGCAGGGACTCGAACCCCAATTGCTGGTGCCAGAAACCAGTGTCCTACCGTTAGACGACATTCGATTTACATTGTTTATTATACATTATATATGTCAAGTATTCAAGGAGAGGGGGGTTGTGTTATAAAATTCCTATCTTGAGGTTTTTTCACTCCCATACTTTTGGTTTGGAACTGAGTAGATTGCTCTAAATATTCCCCTCTTGAGGGGTGGACAGCTTTGCTGGACGGGGTGGAAAAAATTTATCTCACTAAACTCTCTATATACTTCTCTCTATTTTTTATAGACAACATAACCTGCATCCCTACTCCGTCCATTGCTTTTTTGATTGCTATATCTTCAAAATGAACTATTTCTAAATGTAAGCTTTTCAAGAAATCTTCTCTTATAATATCATATTCTCCTTTATAATTATGACTTTCTCCATCTATTTCGAATACTAAACCTAATTCAGGGATAAAAAAATCTACAATATAATTTCCTATTATAACTTGTCTATCTATATCATAACCTAATAGTTTTTTGTCCTTAAATGCAAGCCAAAATAATACTTCTGATAATACACCTGCTTGCCTTAATTCTTTTGCTTTAGTTTTAAGTCTGGGATTCTTTGGTAGTTTAGAGTAGTTATATTTCCACCCCGTCTTTGTTTCACAAATCCACCCCTCAAGAGGGGAATTTTTTAATTTCATAATTCATTTTTTTATTATAATTTCTTCTGGATCAATATATAATCTGCCTATTTTATAATCAGCATAACCTTCTGGTCTGTTATTATTTACCGCATATTTACCTTCTGGAGGATTGGGTATACTATTCACGGTTTTGAATTGGTTATATAACATTACAGTTCTATCTAAGTTATAATGCTCATGATAATAACTAGCTGGTCCTTTTATCTGATGATGTACGAAGACTTCCCAATTAATTTGCTCAGTTGTAAATTCTATATATGGACCATGATCCCCATAGACTACTCTCTCATAGCCTATAGCTAAAATTTTTCCATTTTTATCATAAAATATAAATTCATTTGACCCTTTTTCTGGTAAATTATATTCTTTTTCTATTCTCTGACGGTCTTGCTCACGATTAGGACTATCCACTGTAGACTCCCATTTTGTAGATTTTGGTGAAATTTCTGGTAAATCCACTCCCACTGCTGTCCAAGACTGATTTAATAGTTTGTCAAATTCTGCTTTAGAACTGTTTTCTAACTCAATGTAGAATTTGTGTGGATTAGTGTCTAAAGGCATATTAGAATATAGTTATTTTATAATTTTAGGTAACTTATATTGATAATAAAATACCTCAGGGATTACTATTATTTAATGAGTTTGTTTGGTATTAACCAAATTACCACAAGACCAATTAGCCAATAAATTGATATCTCCAGTAACTCAAGGAATGATAATTCAACAACAGAGGTAAATAATAATGCCAAACCAACAAAGAGCCAGCCATAACGAACTCCAAAGTCTAAATTCCATATATAATGATTAGTCAATTTTGAACTAAGCTTGCTCAATGCAATACAACGGAAAAGTGTTAACAGTACTATTCCAAATAAAAGTAATATCACTATAGCCGTCATTGGCCGATTTACTATATTCTCTACTTTTAATATACCACCTTTTTTAATATCTTCTCCTTCTATAGGAATTACTATCTCGTCTGTAATCATTTGATTTTCTATACTGCTATCAGTTGATATATAACTTATACCCAAAATTAATCCTAGTATTAACATTGCTATTATCAATATTATATTAAATTCTTTGTTTATGTTCTTAAAACTATTTTTCATATATTTATAATAATATAATATTCTCTATATAAATTTTATCATTTATATCTTCTTCTGTATATATATATTGTATAGAATCTATCCGCCCTCATCTCCTTCTTAACCAAAAGTATGGAATAAATCCACCCCTTTTTTAAGGGGAATTTTTTAATTTCATAATTTAAAACTATATATTTGCAATATTATCACATACTTTACCCCCCAAAACAAAAAAGTCCTTGCAATGATCTACTTTCCCCACAAGGAGTATCATCGACTCACAGAGGCTTAACTTCTAGGTTCGGAATGTAACTAGGTGGACCCCTCTGTGATAAATCACAAGGACATTTTTGTTCTCGAACACAAGATTATCTAAAAAAGATAATCTCATGCTCCAGAATTGGTGTAAATTTAGGTAAAGCAACACTACATAACCCTGAGTATCAATCAAAAGTTAAAAAGATGAGTTTTAGCGACATTAGTATCACTCGACTGAACACATTACTATGCTTACATCTGTGACCTATCAACGTGGTAGTCTTCCACGGTCGCATGAGCTACCTAATCTTGAGTACGGCTTCCCGCTTAGATGCTTTCAGCGGTTATCCAGACCAAACTTAGCTACCCAACAGTGCCATTGGTATGACAGCTGGTACACCAGAGGTTTGTTCATCCCGGTCCTCTCGTACTAGGGACAAATTCTCTCAAGTAGCAACGCCTACAGAAGATAGAGACCAACCTGTCTCACGACGGTTTGAACCCAGCTCGCGTGCCCCTTTAATTGGCGAACAGCCAAACCCTTGGGACCTTCTCCAGCCCCAGGATGGGACGAGCCGACATCGAGGTGCCGAACCTGGCCGTCGCTATGGACGCTTGGGCCAGACTAGCCTGTTATCCCCGGGGTAACTTTTATCTGCTGATCTTCCACCTTTCTACAAAGGATGGTCGGTTCACTAAGTTCCACTTTCGTGACTCAACTACAATACCCATTTCTAAAAGAAACACATAAAGTAGAGGTGTAATGAAAACCATTACAGCGCGACATACACGTCTTGCAGTAAAGCTAGCTTATGCCTTTGCACTATCTCCCGAATTTCCATATCGGGATAGCTAACCTTATAAACACCTCCGTTACTTTTTAGGAGGTGAGCGCCCCACTCAAACTACCCACCAGGCACTGTCTCTCATAGTATTAGTATGAGGTTAGTATTCTCATAAACCAAGGGTGGTATCTCACTGGCGACTCCTTCTTGTCTAGCGACAAGCTATCATAGTCTCCCACCTATTCTGAACAAAATAAACAAAAATACAATACCAAGCTATAGTAAAGCTCCACGGGGTCTTCTCGTCTTTCTGTAGGTAAACGGCATCTTTACCGTTATTGCAATTTCACCGGGCAGTTGGTTGAGACAGTTTCCCAGTCGTTACTCCATTCAAGCGGGTCTGAATTTACCAGACAAGGAATTTCGCTACCTTAGGACGATTATAGTTATCGCCGACGTTCACTGGCGCTTCGGACAGTCAGCTTTCACTGCCATCGTTAACGTTCCAGCACTGGTCAGGAGTCACCCCCTATACTTCCTTCTTGTGAAGTTAGCAGAGAGCTGTGTTTTTGATAAACAGTCGCTGGGAATCTTTAGCTGCGGCCTATATTGCTATAGGCAGACCTTATCCCGAAGTTACGGTCGCTGTTTTGCCGAGTTCCTTAACCAACTTTCACCCGTTCACCTTGGTCTTCTCGACCTACCCACCTGTGTCGGTTTTCGGTACGGTCGACAATGGATCTCATAATAAATTATGAGCATAGTGGCTTTTCTTGTCACCTTGGGTCTCTTATATTGAATTCTCTCGCGAGTCTTCTTTATGCGTTTTTCGGGCTTTAATGACTTCAAGGATTTGCCTCAAAGTCAGCTCTACAGAAACACATATGTCTCAATCCATTAAGACACATAAAATACCATGATGCGTCCCCACATTTACAAGCCATTGCCGGTACAGGAATATTAACCTGTTGTCCATCGGCTACCTCCGTTTCACGAAGTTAACCTTAGGCCCGACTAACCCCCCGATGATTATCATTGCGGAGGAATCCTTAGGATTTCGGTGGCTCAGAATTTAACTGAACTTGCGGTTACTTATTCCAACATTCTCACTTCCTTGCGCTCCACCGGCCCTCACGGGTCCAGCTTCAGTGCACAAGGAACGCTCTCCTACCATTATAATACTAATAAATTAATATATAATCCGTAATTTCGGTACTACACTTGAGCCCCGTTACATTTTCAGCGCATATTTTCCTATCTCTTCGTAAAGAAGGGAATAGAGTAGTGAGCTATTACGCACTCTTTAAAAGATGGCTGCTTCTAAGCCAACTTCCTACCTGTCTCAGAAAATACACAACTTTTCCCACTTAGTGTAGTTTAGGGACCTTAATTGACGGTCTGGGCTGTTTCCCTTTTGAACATGGAGCTTAGCCCCCACATTCTAACTGCTAATCTATAATCTACTGGTATTCGGAGTTTGGTTAGATTGGGTACCCGAAGGCCCCAGATCCATTCAGTGCTCTACCCCCAGTAGGGATCAATTAACGCTAGCCTAAGAGCTATTTCGGAGAGAACCAGCTATTACCAAGCTCGATTGGAATTTCTCCTCTATTCACAGCTCATCACCTAGAATTGCACGACTAGTGTGTTCGGGCCTCCCTTTGATGTTACTCAAAGTTCACCCTGGCCATAAATAGCTCGCCTGGTTTCGGGTCTACTCCCATCAACAATATCGCCCGTTAAGACTCGATTTCTCTATGCCTCCGTCCTTTTGAGACTTAAGCTGCTGATGAGACGTAACTCGTTGGATCATTCTTCAATAGGCACGCCGTCACCCTTGCGGGCTCCGACTCCTTGTACGTAAATGGTTTCAGGTCTATTTCATTGTCCTCTCGGACTGCTTTTCACCTTTCCCTCACGGTACTAGTTCACTATCGACATTAAGTAATATTTAGCCTTACCAGGTTAGTTCTGGTGGATTCAGACAGGGCTTTCTTTTCCCGTCCTACTCAGGAATAGAACCGATATATATACATTATTTTCGATTACTCGGCTATCACGATCTACGGCTAAGCTTTCCAGCTTACTCATCTAACAATATATATACATCCTCCTTACGGAATGTTCTACCCTACAACCCCTCTAGACCGAAGTCTGAGGTTTGGGCTCCTTCCGTTTCGCTCGCCGCTACTAAGGAAATCACATTCGTTTTCTTTTCCTCCGGGTACTGAGATGTTTCACTTCCCCGAGTTCGCTCCCTATATAATAGGATACTTAGGCATTACCCTAAGTGGGTTTCCCCATTCGGACATCTCCGGATCAAAGCCTGATTGGCGGCTCCCCGAAGCTTATCGCAGCCAGTCTACGTCCTTCTTCGCTTCTTAATGTCAAGGCATCCCCCATTTACGCTTACCAACTCATCTTTTTAAATTCTGATTCATACTTTTTGGTGAAAGTAGTAAAATTGCATTTACCTAAATTTACTTGTGAATGAACCCTCTTATAGAAACAGATGATAATATCTCAAAGGTTGAACTTTAAGAGGTCATCTCTGTCGCCATATTGCTCCGTAGGTGAGCTGAGTGTGAAGTTGCAAGTACGATATTTATAATACACGAAATCTAAATCAGTGTCAAGGGTTTTTTGATAAAAATTTTATATGGTGTTAAATATAGTATATTTATAATGATATTAAGCCATAGCACTCATTAAAAACAGCTCAAAGAAAGATATTCATACTATAAATAATTTACTATATATTGAGCATGTATAGACTTATATTATGTTTAATTTTTAAGTTAATCGATCTTGACAAAAACCGTAAAATATGCTATGTTTGAAAAGTAAACCCAGCTTGGTTGCAGGTCTTGAAGCAGAAAGACCTCACAAACTGGACTCGTCCCTTGGAGGACAAAACAATGAACATTTCCAAAACTCTTGATCAGGCTGCCGATAGCCTTGATCAGGTCAAATGGAAGCAAGTTACGAAGGAGCTCATCGACCTCTGGGTGACTTTCTTCAAAGTGATGGTCACTTTGGCGGTCCTCACTTACTTGATCGGAAAACACCTCGGTCACGGCATTCACCGCCTGAACGACTGGCTTGCAACTAAGTGGGTACAAGTCTTAGGACTTGCTGGTCCGACTAAACTAGGTCGAGCATCACCACTAACTGTTGAGATAGTTGTCGTTGAGGTTGAGCCGAAGCTCCCTCCAGCACCGGTGATTGAGGATCCCTGGGAAGCCCCCATCGAGGTTGAGACAATGCTCCCTCTGGCGCTGGAACCAATGGCGATCCTGTTCACCGCCCCGCTGATGATCGTCGCAGCGCAAGCTCATGTGGCTTTGCTAGCTCCAGCAGTACAAGAGCAGCCACCACCGTCACCGCGTAATCGTCGCAGACAGTCGGCACAGCCAGCAGTGACTGAAGCCGCCACCACACCAACCCAGCGCTCTCGTGGTCGCCGAGCTCATCAGGAGAGGAAAAAGAATCGTCAAGCTGCTTAACAATCAATAACTTGAGAAAGAGAATATAATTCTAACCATTACCACTACTCCACCCTCGAGTCCCCAGCATAGTGCTGGGGCTTTTTTATTATTGAGTATTTATATAAAAAAGCCCAGTCCTAAGACTGAGCTTGTGATTTTCTACGAAGAGCTTTTCTGATTTTACCATTTTGTTTTATAATAGCAAACTGCAAATTCATTAGCTCAATAGAGGTAGAAGTACCTCTTTGAAAATCATTTATTATTGCTCTCTGAACTATGCGCCCTAACCTAGATTCAACAGAATTTAGTAAGCTCAAGAGTTGAGAATTAGACATTTAACAATGTGAAAAATGTGTATAAATCTTATAACATATTTTCCCAATTTTGTCAATATTAGATAGAACCTAATATACCCAATATTTAGATAATTATTTCCAACTATTATGTAATGGGATTATATCTTTTAACTCTATTATCTTTTTATCGCAATCTTTCAAATCATTCTCCCAACAGATAATACCATCATATTGATCCTGAGGTTTATACATACCATCTTGTGTATATGAAGACTTATATGTAGGGTAGAAAACTATTTCTTCTTTTTGTGCTACAAAAATCTCATTAGACACATCTAAGAACTTATGTCTAATCCGCTCATTTGGAATTGATTTAATTAATGTTTTATTTTCTAATAAATTACAAAATAGTTGCACACTATTTCTCATTACAATATCAATATACTCTAGAAGAAGAACAGAATCCTTTTTATATCTATTAATATTCTCTTCTGTAGTTAAATTATCATATTGAGATAAATTTATTTTCCATTTGTTAAATAAATTTTTCACCTCTATAGTATCTTGATAAATTCCTAAGATTAATTGCTTATCAAGATCAGATATATTCCAATTAGATAACATCTGTATATCAATTAATTTCTCAAGAATAGCAATACTAGGAGAAAATTTAGGTTCATGAATATAATGGTCTTTAATGTTTAGATTTTTATTATATGATCTTTCAATTGATGAAATAAAATTCATATTTTGCCATAATTGCATAATTAAAGTAGCCTCAAAAAAATTTTGTAATTTTTTATGTTGTGCGCGATCTTGATTCAAGGGAATTATAAGTTGACAGTAAGCAACAAATAATCCAGTCAGTGTTATGAATAATGTTATAAGATCAATGATAATAGATATATGATTATTCATACATCCCCTACCTATTCCCCTTTGCTCGATTATGAGTCTTACATAACATCTGACAATTCTTTATATCCGTCGCTCCGCCTTTACTCCAAGCGGTGATATGATCGGCATCCATATCAGCTAAGCTCCAAATTTTATCTTTATTGGCATCATTACCTATAGCACAAAGAGGACAATTAGATATTCCTTTGCTTTTAGCTTCTTCTGTCTGTTGAGCATAGACGGATTTTTTAGTGGCTTCATCGAATACTCGCACATCAAGCAATTTGGTATCAACACAACCTCCCAAAATATACTCGAATATTCCTTTGCGATTTTTGACATAAGGGTCAGCATAGAGCTTATGCACTTGAGCTGATACTTCACTTGGATTATAGGCAGTTTTATGATAAGTCTCATATAATCTCCCCCATTCCAAACCTCTCATTTCACTTTCTACATCAAGGAATACTCCAGACACCCAGTCAATCACAGTATTAAAATAAGTTTTTAGTTCAGTAATATTGGTATCATATCGATGACGACTCATATAGTCTCCAATATTCCCTTTACTCACCCAATCCAAAGCTCTCTCAAGGAATTCTTGCCTATTCGCACTTCCTGAGATATAAGCCGACCATTTATAAATATTGGCATTTTGGCTATTACTAAATTCTTCTTTTCCAAGTGTAATAAAAGGTCCCGAATATACAGCATTTAATAATTCCTGATTATTAAGAGGTACTCCAGCGATATTAATCGTTCTAAACCATTCCTTAATCTCACTTTCTGTCCCTTCACATTGATAAATTAGCAATTTTGTCTCAAGAATTTTATATTGTTTATCTTCGGCAATTCCACTAAAATACTGCTCCATTCCTCTCTCGTCCTTTACCGCAAATTTATTAGTCACATATCGTCCAATACTAGTAATTCTCTGTTGCCCATCTAATACTTCAAATTCTCCAGGAGCAACAGTATTAAAATAAATCAATCCCAAAGGATAGCCTTTGAGAATAGACTCTATCACAGCAACATCTCGCTTCCCGTCAGCATAAATATAATTTCGCTGATATTCTGGCTGAATAGTAAGTTTCCCTGCCAGTCCAAATAATCCCTTACCTTCGAGTTCATTGTATACAAATCCTTCACAAATATCTCGTACCGTAATGTCTGTTCTCAAAATTGTCTTCATATTATCTCTTCTTAATGGTATATTGTTGCCCATTGACGAAAGCGAGTACCCTGCACAGAACTCACACGATAACCAACAGATATAATTACATCTAAATTATAATAATTAGTCGGTTTGGTAGAAAAATCGGAATTTCCGATTTTTCTACTGGTATCTTCTGGGACTAACTCTTTTTCCTTATAAATATTCAAAATATGCTCATTGATAGTAGAACGACTTTTATTGAACAATTGTGCCATTTGCTCAATACTCAACCATACCGTCTCATCTTGCAACTTTACCTGAATAGCGGGCTGACCACTATCATTCTCATACATAATTATCTCGCCTTTTGTATGTTCATCTTGCATAGATTTATATTTTATGTTTAATTAGTATTCTTCTATACACATCTTTTCCATTTATCATAGCATCATTTTTACCACCCAACCAATATCCTCCATCCATATTGTACTCATTATGTCTTGACCAGCCAACAATCTCAAATTGATCAGGGCTATATTTATCTAAAAAACTAATTGGCACACCCATCACACCCTCATAATCACTAGGGATAGCATTGGTATAAGGAATTTCTATTGCATCATAATTATCATATTTCTGATAAGTATTTGAATTAGTCTGTACTTTATTATTAAACTTCTTATTATCCTCCATAGTCATCAAAGGCAAGAGTTGATATCGTTTACCATGATCTATATTGGTGAACCAAACTGATGAAACATTTTTCATACTAATATCATCAATTATTTTATCTACATCATCTAAATCTTTTGTCTCAAACCACATACCACCAGACCATTCAGTACGACCAGACCACAGTTTATTTTCTTTAATCAAAGGAAATACTTCCTTATAAGTGACACAGTTTTTATTCCCAATAATCACAAATTGTTTATTTACCTCGGTTATCCAGACTAAAAATTCTCGGAATAAGGAAAAGGGCGGATTGGTAATAATGATATCTGCTTCATCTCGTAATTTTTTTATCTCATCACTTCTGAAATCTCCATCTCCTCTGAGATACTGCCATTCTAAATCTTCTACATTTACAGCTCCTTCACCTGTCTTATCTTGGGTTAAAGTGAAGATTTTCCCATTTTTGGCGGTTTTCTTTTTATCATATTGAGGGCTTGATTGTTCGAATAAGCTCGGTTGATAGATTTCTTTTAGATGTTTGCTTTCGGCAGCATAGCTAGTGCTAATTAGTTTTTTGAGTCCAAATTCTTGGAACTTTTGAGCAAAAAACTTAGTAAAATTACTCCATTCTGGATCATCACAAGGAAGTAAAATAGTTTTATCTCGGAATATATCAGGATTATATTCTAAATAGGCAGATATTTCTTTTTCAATATCATGATATTGTGTATAAAATTCATCATTTTTTGCATTCTTTGCCCTTGTTAGATTGCTATTTGCCATATTCTATTATTGTAATATATATTCATTATATCATCTCCTAAGCTATTTGTTAAATATAAAAGACATTACGTAAGTGTATATTTAATAGTGAGAGATTGTTTTTTCATATTATTGATTAAATATTTATATTATACCATCTTTAAATCCAATCTTTATACCATAATTCTTTTTTTATAAATAAAGTTATAATCATAAATATAATAGACAATATCATACCAAAGAAGCTAAAATACATAATCGTTCTTCCTATATTGATTGAGTAGTCTAATAATCCCCATTGACTAAATAGATACCACCAATCATGAGAATCTGGATCTCCTGTAATCAGTGGCATAGCTCTATCCTTAGCATCAGCTATATAATAAGATATATCCAAGACACTTTGAAATCCCCACCAAGACATAACACTAGATGCAAACCAATCTATCTGCCTGATAAAAGCAATCATAAAGACAAATGGGATCATAATTTGTAATCCACTACCCATAATGACCATAATTTGTCTAGGTGCCCAAAAGAAGATAAAATGACCAGCTTCATGTATAACTAAATTTATAACATGTAAAAAATTAAACTCCCATAAATTCATAGCCATAATATAATCACCTCTAACAGGCCAAAATTTAATACTCCACCAAAACAACAGGATTATTGTAAATATTCTGGGTATATTTGATACTTGTGAAAAATTCTTCCATTGCATAAATATTTTGATATTAATAGTATATAATTAATATATCATACTATAACTGTCGCTTCAATTCTTGGAATAAATAAAAAAACCCCCGCAAGCGAAGGGCTTGGGGGAAGTGATGATTCAGCTAATCTTGATGGCCTCGATGGCTCGAATAAGTGGTTCGAGTTGAGGCCAATTAGCTTTTAGCCAATCCATCTGAACTTGGAACCAGCTCATCCACTGAGCGAAGTTCCTCAACAACTGCTTTGACTCTGCATCCAGAGTCGTGACAATCTGCTGAGGTTGTTCTTCCCCCACTGGAGGTGGATCAGTGACAGGATGTCTGTTTCTTACCTCACCAATGGTAATGACTTGGTCGATACCAAGTTCTCTAGAACTATTATAAGTATTATCATTCATCCCTGTTGGTGTTGGATCGATACCCATTACTTGATATCTCCCTTGTCGGGCATCACCATAGTTAGCAATCCAAATATCACTACGATAAGGTGAACGAACTGCCGATAGTCTCAAAGGAGATTGCCTATAATTGTCTTGGATGAACAGATTAATCTCAATAGATATAGGACAATCTGTATTACCTATCTTCTGAACATGAATTACTTCATTATTATTGTCAACAGACACTCTGAGTTGGGGCAGGCAGTTCTGCCCCCACAAAAAAGATCTCGTCTCAGATTGAGACTCTGATCTAGCTTCTTGCTCCCAGTTAGGGGTGGCTAGAGCTGTTTTAGGAAAAACCACTGAGAAATAAGTCCCTACAGCAAGCAGAGTTAATGCAAGTTGTTTGAATGAACTGGACATTGAGGTAATCCTCCAATTGCCTTTTATATATACTACATAATAAAAAAATTATCAACCCATACAAACAGTTATGTTAATATTACTTATAGATATTACATGAGAAAATGTATGGGTATCTATAATAATTTATCCTTTATTATAGCCATATTTGGGATTTAGTTATATGCAATAATGCATAATAATATTTGTACTAATATTGAAGTTTATTTTAATTTTTATATAGTTATAGATTAATTAGATCTAATTGTAAATTTATTTGGCCACTAATATAAGTTGTTATAATTTTTGTTATCTATATTATTGTATAAATTATTACATAAAAAAACTTATAGTATTTTTTTGATTTTATTATTTGCTAAGACAATATATATAAGTCCATTAATTAAAGAGATATTATTCAAAAATTAGCCAATCTACTTGTGGATAGTTAAGAGATTTTGATAATTATTATATTTTTAGATAAAGAAAAAGCTCTCATATTAAAGAGAGCTTTTAGAATTATGGTTCCCTTAACTCATCATACCATGGGGAAACAGTGCGTTCAATGAAAGATTTATTAGCACTCTCCCCTATGGAGTAACCAGTATTGCCTTCAGGTAATGTTATACAACAATTTATAATAGACCCTAGAAAAAAACTTGTAACAGGAATAATGAGCATAAAATCTTTCCTTGATTTTTTTACTTTACATATATACCATATTAGAGACAAATTGTCAATGTTAATAGACAGTTTAAGCTTATTTAGATTTCTGAATTTTAGATACATAAATATGGGAGTATATTTGTATAACTAAGATAATTGCACTAGGTAATCCATAAATAAGTGCATAGTCTAATCCTTGGAAGGATGTATGTAATACTAATAAAAACATTGTTGGATATACTAAGGTGTGTAGAGTTTTCCAAAACTTACCTAATTTTTTTACTGAGTAATTATTTGAGGTCAAGAATAATGGAGTTAATAATACTAAGGCTATTACTCCAAACACTTGATATAGAGGTATACTACTTGGTAGTCCTGTGGCAATAATATCTAGGCCACGCATCCACATAAAATGAATAAAGGCAAAGTTGAAGACTATGATACCTAGATATCTACGGTATTTCATTAAAAATAGTTGTATTTTTTGAAGTTTATTCTTGACTCTGAATCTTTGCAATATACCTGGGATGGCTACTATCCAAAAAACCCAAATTGAGAACTTACCACTGAAGGCTCCAGCTAATTTAAGGTCATAGTTATAGAAAAATAGACTCACTATTAAGACAAGTACTTGTAAGTATATGAAGGCTTGGAAGTGTTTTTTATGAGAATTCATAGTTGATATAAAATGTATTATATATGATGTTGCATCATTTTATATATTATATATGTATTGATGTAAAAATACAAATTAAAGAATATAAATAGGAATAAAAATATTTATACAAATTAGTATTTTATGGTATAATCTATACTATATAATTAAAACTTAAAATAATGGGTATCTTTATTTCAATTATTGCCAATAGTGTAGGGCTGTATGTGGCTAGTGTTATAGTTCCGGGGGTAATGGTTAGTCCTAATATTCCTTTATATTATTTTTTGATTGCTGGGGTGATTTTTACTATTATATTCTCTATAATCTTGCCTATTATTAAACTCATTTCTTTTCCGATTATATTTCTGACTCTTGGTTTATTTTCTTTTGTCTTAAATTTAATAGCTTTCTACGCTCTAGATCAGCTTTTGGTTGGCTTAGATTTTAGTTCTATTTTAGCTATGATATTGACCTCAATCGTAATTAGTAGTATAAATATGTTATCTAATGTATTTTTACGATAATAATTAATTCTTATGGAAACCTATATCTCTATTGCTCTTATTACCCTCTCTGTCTTGCTAGTAGCATCCGTTTTATTACAACAAATGGGTAGTGGATTGTCCTCAACCTTCGGTGGTGGTGGAGCATCTTACCAAACTAGAAGAGGTTTGGAAAAAGTTTTATTTAGAGCTACTATATTTTTGGGTGTTTTGATTATAGTTGGAAGTATTGTCTATATTGCTCTATAGATTAGTATTTAATATTTGTTAAAAATTTTACTCATTAAATTATATTTATGGACATTATTAAAAGAATTCCTAAATCTATTAATCCAAAGAATATTCCTAAATCTATTATTCCTAAGAATATTCCCAAAAGTATCCCTAAAGGTATCAAAAACCTCAATAAAAAGAATCCCCTGAATCAATTAAATCTGAAAGATATTTCTAAAAATATTCCTACTCGTAAATTACCTAAACAGCTTAGAAATAATATTTTTATAAATTTTATTATTATTTTTATTGTTTTAATTGTAATTGGAAGTGTAGCATACAGTGTAATAACTAAAGAGGTCCCTACAACTGGTGGTATTGTCAGAGAAGGTATTATAGGGCAACCTCAATATATTAACCCTGTTTTATCTTTTTCTAATGATGTGAATAAACCTGATAGAGTTTTAGAGTATTTGATTTACCCAACTTTATTTAGATTAAATACCGAAGGAAATCTAGTGAATGAATTAGTGGAAGAATATACGGTTGGAGATAATGGGAAGGAATACGTTTTCAAGATTAAATCTGGTGTTACTTGGGATGATAATACTCCACTGACTATAGATGATATTATTTTTACGATAGAAACTATACAAAATCCTGCATATAATAGCCCTCTTAACTCTGCACTAAAAGGAGTTGCTATAACTCGAGTAGATGACTCTACCTTAAAATTAAATCTTAGTGCTAGTTATTCACCCTTTTTATCTGGCTTAACTTTTGGAATTCTGCCAAAACATATTTGGAAAAATTTAGAACCTAGCGCATTTCTTTTATCTAAAGCCAATTTAGAACCCGTGGGTGCTGGTAAATTCCGATATAAATCGATTCAAAAGAAAAAAGATGGGAATATTGCATCTGTTACTATTGAAAGGAATACTAATTATTTTGGTGAAAAACCGAATATAGAGACATTTATTTTAGTATTTTATTCTCAAGAAGAGGAAATGATTCAAGATTTCAAACAAAATAAAATACAAGCTATCACCCAACTCAAAAATCCTTTAGATGAATCAGATAAATTCCAAACTAATATTTTGAATATCCCTCAATCTTTTGGAATTATATTCAATGTAAAAGACCCTTTATTCTCGAATAAAGAAATTAGGCAGGCTATTTCTAATTCAATTAATCGAGATGAGATTATAAATAATGTTTTACAAGGGGAAGCAAACTCTATTAATGGCGTGCTTAGTCCTTTTAATAAATTTTATGTAGATACTCCGATTGAACAAAATATTGATAATGCCAAAAGAATATTAGATGAAGCTAATTGGAAAGATAATGATGGGGATGGAATTAGAGAAAAAGATAATCAGAAAGCTGAGTTTACTCTATTAGTGGCTGGAGGAAGTAAAGTAGATGAAGTCAGTCAAGTGCTCAAAGAGCAAATAAAGGCTATTGGAATTCAAATGAATACCGAGGTAATACCATTTAATGAATTATCTAATAATCAAATCAGAAATCGTTCTTATCAGGCTCTATTCCTGGGGCTTGGACTCAACATATATCCTGACCCTTATATCTACTGGCATTCTTCACAGATCACCAATCCTGGGCTTAATTTATCTCAATATACAAATATAAACAATGATGGCTATCTTGAAACTGCGAGAACTAATACTGATATAAATGTTATCACTTCTAGCTTAGCTCAGTTCCAAAAGCAAATTGCTGATGATGTACCTGCTATTTTTATCTATTCACCACAATATCTATATTACACCAACCCTATTATTAGCAATATTAAACTGTCTACTGGGAATTCATCTGTAGATAGATATGCTTCTATTTCTGAGTGGTATGTGATGACCAAAAGAGTATTAAAGTAAATATGGGTTATTTTATCTTTGATAATGCAAATAACAGCCTACATGTGGACGAAATGCATCATATAAAAGATGTATTAAGATTAAAACCTGGTACTAGTATTAAAGCCACTGATGGGAAAGGAAATTTATATGACCTTAGAATAACCAATCTCAAACCATTTAGTCTAGAGATTGTAAGTATAAAAAATATAACTAATAATAATATTTATATTCGTTGTATAATAGCTACAATCAAAATCCCCTTATTGGAGTTAGTAATTCAAAAATTAACCGAAATTGGGGTGGATGAGATAATAATTACAAAAACTAAATTTGCTCAAATTAGCTTAGAAAAACTTGAGAATAAATTAAAGCGTTGGCAAACTATTATTAATACGGCTTGCAAACAAGCTGAAAGGGTTCACTTCCCTACTATTTCAATCAAAAATATAGACAAGATTGAATATGATATAGACAGTAATTTGAATTTAGTTGGAGATACTCAATTTAGTGATAATCCTAAAGATATTAAATCTCTTAGTCTTGATCATATTAAAAGTATTACCCTTTTAATTGGTCCAGAAGGAGGTTTTGAAAAGCAGGAATATACAAATTTGGTAGAAAAATATAATTATATACCTGTGAACTTTACTCCTTATATTTTAAGATCGGAGACAGCAGCAATTGTGGGTACAGGAATATTAAAAAATTTAATTTTATAGTTCTAATTCAGCTTCTATAACATCTACTTCTACCTTAGGTAGATCCAGAGTATCCACATTTTTAAGTTTTCTCTCAATGGATCTAGCTCTGGTAGCCCCAGCATCAATTTGATTAGAGGCTTCTTGTAATTTTTTCTGAGTTCTTTCTAGAATTTCTCCAAATCTACCAAATTCAGTCTTAACCTCAGATAAAGTTTGCCAAATTTCACTAGATTGTTTTTCAATAGCTAAAGTCCTGAACCCCATTTGTAGGCTATTCAAAATAGCAGTAATAGTAGTAGGTCCTGTAATCATAACTCTATATTCTCTCTGTATAAAATCTACTAATCCTGGTAGTTTTAACACCTGAGCATAAAGGCCTTCAATTGGGATAAATAGAATGGCGAAATCGGTAGTATTAGGTGGGTCAATATATTTAGTTTTAATCTTTTTACCTTCATCTTTAAGCCTTTTTTCAATTGATTTATTAGCAGTATCAATGGCTAACTTATCATTAGAATCCTCAGCATCTAAGAGTCTTTGATAATCTTCAATCGGAAATTTAGCATCA
Source organism: uncultured Candidatus Saccharibacteria bacterium (assembly GCA_964646465.1). GTDB lineage: Bacteria > Patescibacteriota > Minisyncoccia > SW-4-49-11 > SW-4-49-11 > CALRBF01. The sequence continues at coordinate 27,940 of CAZYEN010000007.1, forward strand.
ATAGGTAACCAAATATGGTTTAAATTTTTATCTTTACCAGGTAATTTTATAGCATATTCTACAATATCCTTTGAGTCTTTTTTAGTAGCCACATTAGACTGATATTGATCTTTAGTCAAAATCTGCTCTAAGAGATTCCCCAGCTGAACCTCTCCCCAAGTTCCTCTAGTTTTTACATTAGATAATACCTTTTTCAAATCTCCCACTCCCACTGCTAAATGTTGCATTTCTCCCAGTCCTTTATGAACTTGTTCTAATCTCTCACTTACTGATTGGAATGATTGAGCCAGGCGTTTTTCTAAAGTAGATTGTAATTTTTCATCCACAGTTTCTCGCATTTTCTCAAGCTTCTGATTATTATCTTTTTGAAGTTCGGTTAATCTTTGTTCTACTGTATTACGAATAAGTTCTAATTTAGTACTATTCTGTTTGGTTAATTCCATTAATTGCTGAGAAAATATTTCTAGTTGACTTTTTTGCATTACAGAGGATTCATGCATTCTCCTTAATAATGAATTTCCAAAGGCATTTAAATTATTACCCATTTCAACTCTTCCCTCTTGAGCTAATTCTCTAGAGTCTTTTCGAATTATCTGCAAATCATCTTTTAATCTTTTTTCTGAATTATAGATTAGCTTATCTAGATTATTATCTTTTTTATTACTTTTAATAAAAAAGATAATTAATATCTGTAGAATAACAATAATTAAGCCTATTATATAAATTTCCATATTATTCTTCTAAACCTTTTACAAAAATTGAGATGACTGATACTACTGGCAAAGCAATTAAGGCTCCTAAAGCTCCAGCTAATGATGCACCTAAGAGAATAACTATCATAACAATCAGAGTATGTATACCAGTTACTTTTCTCATAATTAAGGGTGTCATAAAGTTACCATCTACCTGTTGTAATATGAGATAAAATAATCCTGTAGCAAAAAATATTTTAGGGCCTCCTGTTAGCGCTAAAATCAGAGCAGGGATTGCTGATAGAATAGGACCGATAATCGGAATGATATTCAAAAAAGCAGCTATGACAGATAATAACAATGCATAAGGAACTTGAATAATTAATAAAAATGGATAAGTTAAAATAGCTAATATTAGTGAAATTACAAGCTGACCCGCCAACCAATAACCAACCTTATATCTGGCTTGATTAATTCTAGTACTGATTAATTTATGTTTTTTAGCAGGAAAAAACATATTAATAATATCGTCTAAATTCTTTGGTCTAATCGCCATATAAAAGGTAGCTGCAAAGAAAAAAGCTATATAAAAAATAGTATTAATAATATTTTGGGTAGTAAAAAATAAACCTGTAATAATATCCCATGTAACTACACCTATATTAAAATTGCTTCCTGTAGTAGAGTTAAGGTATTCAACTATATTAAAGTTTGGTTTATCAATTATATCACCTATAAATGAGTTAAGGTCACTAAATAGTTTCGGTAAATTATTAACTAAAGCTGTGAATTCACTACTAATAGTAGGGACTATTAATTGATATAATAATACAGCTACACCAAATATCACTGAAAGAGATAATAATACTCCCAATTGATAGGGAACTTTTAGTGAGCCATTCATAAATCTTGCACCTAAAACAAGTCCAGAAGAGACAATAAAAGCCAAAATAGTAATTACTACTACATCTCTTAATAAAAATATAATCCAAATGCACCCTAAAAATAAAGCTCCTTGAAACAGAGATTTTAAGTCTAGTTCTAGAGAATAATTATTATTTTGTTTCATATATATTAAGTTTATATAATCTAATTATACACTATTTTTGACAAAATTGACAGAATACAGTAGTACGGCTATTAATAATAGTTTTTTGTAAGGGATTGTCACAGTTATAGCAAGCTTTACCTGCTTGTCCATAAACTTTATGCTCCCGAGCATAAGTTCCTCTGGAGCCATCCGCCATGATATAATTAGCAATTGAAGACCCTCCCATTTCAACTGCTTTTGGAATAATTTTGATGATAGCTTGATATAATTCGTCTACTTCTTTTTTAGTTAAAGTATTAGCTAATCTAGTCGGTGAAATACCAGATTTAAAACAGACTTCATCGGCATATATATTACCAAGTCCTGTTACAATTTCTTGATTTAATAGGACTGTTTTAAGCTTAGATTTTTTACTGTTTAAATTTTTATATAAATACTCAGATGTAAATTTATCATCAAAAGGATCAAGCCCAATTTTATCAAAATGTCCTAGATTATAAATAGTACCTAAATCTGGAAAAAGTAATACATACCCAAACATCCTTATGTCATTATAATACAAATTACCTTGATCTAACTCAAATATAATGTGGCTATGCTGATTGGGTAATTTGCTCTCAGACAACTCAATTGGATGTCCTCCTAAAACTTTATTCTGATTTTCATCTTGATAAACTAATTGACCAGTCATTTTGAGATGTACTAAAATCACTTGACCATTACTAAAATGTATAATTAAATTTTTTGCAATTCTAGTAATATCTATAATTTTACTGCCAATTAGCTTGGTTTCAAACTCTTGTTTTTTATCTTCTAAAGGCTGTCTAACTGTACCAGAACCACTGACTAACTTAGGCTTATGCACAACTACAGATTGAATAGTCTTACCAATAATATAAGGTTTTAAACTCCTTCTTAAACTCTCTACTTCTGGTAGTTCTGGCATATATTCTATATAATTATTTTTTCTTATATTCTAATTTTTGTCTCAAATCATCTACAAAATCTGTTTTAATATCTAGAGAATCATATAAATTGGAGTAAGCTTTTTCATTAGGCACCAATAAAGTTTTTAGCTTACCTTGACTTTTGAGATATTGAACTAAAGTATAAAAGTCACCATCACCACTCACTATTACAGCCTTATCATATTGATTAATTTGGGTCAGAGCATATAGCACCATCTCAGCATCTACATTACCTTTCAATTCACCTTGCTTAGTAGCTAAAGTTGGTTTAAAAACTAAATGATATCCAAAATCTTGTAAAGCTGAATATAATTGCTGATTAGTATTCACCATGCCGATAAACATATAGGCTTTTTTGACCCCATATTCGCGATCTAAATAATTACGAAATTCTTTATAATCTAAACTCCAACCTTGACTTTGAATAGATTTATTCAAATTTTGACCATCAATAAAAGCAAAGTTAGGCCTCTTTGGAGAATACTTAGATTGTGAACTATGCACTCCTCCTCCAACATTCTTCCTAACATCTTTATGAATAGGCTTTGTTACTTTAGATTGCGGTGTATGTGAGGGTTTATATGCTTTATGCTCTGATGATGCCTTAGATTTAAGTTCTGGACTATCAGTTTTAACTTCAATTTTAGCAGTTGGCTTAATATCCTTATCCACAATTTCATCTGCAATACTAAAAAAGCCTCCTTTAGGTCTAAAGGTCTGCTTGTATTTTTTTTTCATAACAAAGTATTAAAATAATAACAATTAGAGTAACAATATTTAATTAACAATAATCTCAAATAACCAATATTAAATACTACTCTTCCTTTATTATAGCTTATAATGTGAATTTATGCAAAAAGTGATCAATACTATCCAGAGATTGCTTCACTGTATCTGCAAGTTTAATATTAGGAATAATTATATCAAATTTATCTTTATAAGATAGCTCATATCCTGCTCTCTGTAGTCTTTTTTCTAATTCCATTTCAGTCTCAGTAGCTCTATATTTCAATCTATCTTTCAAGACCTCTATACTTGGAATATCTAAAAATATAGTTAATAGTCTATTCCTAAGTCGTTTTTTTAATTCCAAAGCTCCATGGACATCTATGGCTAAAATTGGAATTTTACCATTGCTAGCCAAATTTTCTATCTCCGAATTGAGAGTACCATAAAATGTCCCTTGATAAACTTCCTCCCATTCCAAAAATTCATCTTTTGCTATTTTGTCTTGAAATTCCTGTAAACTTAAAAAATGATAGTCTCTTCCCTCTATTTCATTTACTCTTGGAGCTCTAGTCGTAGCTGATATGGATCTAGCAAATCTTCTTGAAGACCTTAAAATTTTCTGTGTTACAGTAGACTTACCACCTCCTGAAGGTGAAGAAATAGCTATTAAAGGATATTGAGACATTAATATGATTAATATGATATTCTATTAATTTTTAATTATAGCATAAACTTAATAATATTCAAAATAAGTGTCTACGATATTCCTCATCCTATTCAATAAAATTAGAATAAAAATGAATTTATAAATTATCCCATTACCCCACTACCTATTAATTCCTCGCCTTGATAAAGTACCAAAAACTGTCCCTGAGTAATAGCTCGTTGAGCTTCTGCAAACTCTACTTTCAAGCTATTCTCATCTATTTTATTGACTGTACATTCTACATCTTGAGAACGATAGCGAATTTTAGCTCTTAAGCTTTGAGGCAAATCTGGAGATTTATTGGTCCAAGATAATTCACTAATTACTACTTCAGATTGATATAAGTCAAGTGGATCAACTCCTTTAGAGACTATGAGTTGATTTTTTACTAAATCTTTGCCTTTGACAAAATATGGAATACCTCCACCTATGCCAAGCCCTTTTCTCTGTCCTATGGTATAAAAGTATAAGCCTCGATGCTGACCTAATATCTCTCCCTCTGTAGTAACAATATCTCCTATATTCTCACCCACAAAAGCTTCTATAAATGCATTTACATCTATCTCTCCCACAAAACAAATTCCTTGGCTATCTGGTTTTTTCGCATTAGGTAGTTTAATTTCCTCAGCAATTTGTCTGACTTTAGTTTTCGGTATATCTCCAACGGGGAATAAAGTTTTAGATAATTCATATTGTCCAAGAGTGGCGAGGAAATATGACTGATCTTTGGTATTATCTACTCCTTTTAGCAAATGATAGGTTCCATCTTGAGTGTATTTTACTCTGACATAGTGTCCAGTAGCTATGTAATCAGCTCCCAGAGATAAACATTTATCTAAGAAAACTTTGAATTTAATTTCTTTATTACACATAATATCTGGATTGGGGGTTCGCCCTAATTTTATCTCAGAGATAAAATATTCTATTACCCTTTTGCGATATTCTTCTTCAAAATCAAAAGTATATAAAGGGATATCCAAATGTCCAGCCACTTGCCTGGCATCCTCATAATCTGCTTGCGAGGAACAAGGAAAATCAAAAACCCCTCGACTGGTTTCTAATTTACCAGACCAGTTTTTCATAAATACTCCAACAACATTATAACCTTGTTGCTTCAATAAATAGGCTGAGACTGAAGAATCTACTCCTCCCGACATCCCTAAAAAGACATTTTTACTCATATATAATATGCTATTACACTCACACTATACTCCAATACTAGGGTTCTAGTCAATATTGCACTAAGCTGATTTCTTTGGTTTAGCTTTAGATTTAACCTTAGATTTTGATTTAGAGCTGAAGTTAGATTTTTTCTTGACTCCTTCTATATGTTTACATTCAGGATAGCGATTACAGGCCTTGAATGGACCTCTTTTACCTTTTTTCATTACCATATCCCCTATTTGACATTCTGGACATTTCTCTCCAGTTTTATTCTCAATTTTTTTGATTGTCTTACAAGTTGGATAATTAGAGCAACCTAAAAATGGTCCAAATCTACCGGACTTGACCTCCATCACGCCATCTTCACAATTTTGGCATTTTTCTCCACCAAAGTCTGCTTGTAATTGTTTCTCCTCGTCACTTTTATCAGTATATTTACACTCTGGATAATTGGTACAAGCGATAAATTTACCAAATTTACTTCGTTTTAATTCTAATTGT
>CAZYEN010000008.1:0-6455 GCA_964646465.1 uncultured Candidatus Saccharibacteria bacterium
AATCAAAGGATGTCATCATTAAGACATACATTGTTTCTTCTATAGAAGCGTCCTCTATCGTAATATCTTCAAACAAACTATCAATTACTGGGAAACTTTTTATTCCTCTATGGTATCCCTCTGGATTATCAAGTCCAATAACATTAATAATTTTAGAGTTTAAAAACTTAATAATAATATTTCTAATTTCATCATTAGATGATAAAAATAACTCCGATATATTCTCAATAACTAAGATTATATTTCCGGATTTCTCTGCATAATTTAAAGCTTTAAGTAAATATTGTGATGCCTCTGGAGTACCAGATATTAAATCCGTAGTATTTAACCTCAAGACTCTACTAAGATTTGTATTTTTTTCTATCTGATACTGTCTAATTGTAAAAGCTAAATTTTGAATCAAAGACCTTTTTCCAACTCCTATATTCCCCAATAAAAGTATATTATGTCTATTTGAATTAGATAAATTAGTTAAAACCCTTCTCAAAATATCTTGATGAATAATAACTTTATGAGGATCTCTATGTACAATAGATTTAGTGATATCATCGGTAATTCTATCTAAATCATTAGTATAGCCAATGGTCCAAGAACGCCCTAATGAACCAAAGCTATTATATAAACTTTCTGGACTTAAATTTGATATTAATCTGCTATTACCATAATACAGGGCCTCCCATGATATAATTTGTAAGAAATCTTCATTGGATAAATCTAGTTGATCTAATAATGTTTTAAATATTCCTCCTTGTTTAAACAATAAATATAATAATATGTGGGAACCTATACGTTGCTCTTCCCAAGATAATCTTAGATTATTAGCCTGATCTAACAACTCATTCAATGAGACTAAATCTTCACTATGATCTAAACCCAAATCTTTAATCTTAGAATAAAACTCGCTTGGCACTAAACCCATATATGTTAATATGGTTTTACCACGACTACTTTTAGTAATTGCCCTGATTAATTGTAAATAGGTAAGTTTTTTAGGAAAATACTTTACTAAATACTGAGCTGTATCATAGTCTAAAATTTCAGCATAATTATTAACAATAATAAATTCATCTTTATCAGACCTTAATTTAAGTATTACAAATAAATAAACCACAATATACAAATAAATACTTGTGAATATTAATATGACTGTAAAAAGATAATTACCAGTTGTATAACCAATTACTGCTGCTAGTATAATAAACATAATCCATAATAAGTAACTGAAAAAATTAAAGATACCTTTATCTATTATATTGCTAAGGAAAGTTCTAGTATGATATATAGAATAAAAATATTTCATAGTATAAAGCTTCTAATAATTAATACAAAGAATAAAACTGGATATGTAACCCATATAAACAAAACTATTAGTCCAATTGCTGTTGCTATAATAGTAGTAACTACCCCCATAAGAATAGTAAAAAATCTCACAAATGCCCCCACTATTCTAGAAATTATGTTAGATGTCCAGACTTCTAATATAAGATTTATATTAAACCCCTTATCTGGATAAGCATAAGATTGATTCTTCCATGGTGAAAAAAATGTTTTAATTAAAAATAAAAATGAATATATTTTACTAATAACTGTAATATATTTATATAATATTTTTATAATTTCAAAAGGCATTTCAAAAAAATACCATTTTAGAAAAATAGCTAATAATTTAAAATTATATTCTGCAGTTTCAATAATCATATTATTTTTGTGTTATTTTAATTTGAGATAAAGTAGATCTCAAATTAATTATTAATTTTTTAGCTTCTTTCTGGGATTTTTCTGAAGAAAATAATTCCTCTAGGGAGTAATCTTGAATAGTAGTTTGATATACATTAGAAGCATTCGGATTTTTAATTATACCTAAAAACTCGGTTTGACTTAAAGTAGATGAGTTCGATACAATAATTGGAATATCCTTAGAGATAATAATATTTAATCTACTCAAATTTGAGCTTATATCTAATATGACTTCTTCATCTAAGTTAATATCTTTAATCACAAGATCTATATTAGAATTATTAGACTTAATAGAACTCGATTTTAATTTCAAATTAGAAAGCTCAATGTCAATGGATGATACATTAGAATTAATATTAAATGAAATTGGAATATCAGTTGGGAATACTATATTTGAACTCTTGTTATAAGATCCAATCCCTGGTGGAAATAATGTTTGTTCTAACTTAATATTTTCTATGTTATTTTGGTCTCTATAGTTAATGAAATTAATTTTATCATAATTAGATATTACTTCTCCTTTGAACATATTAATATCCTCTGATTTAAGCTTAGCTTGAGTTGCTACTAATTCTATATTTGAAGATATACCACTAGCATTCATAATCGGTATCATACTATTAGACACATTATTTTCCACATTAGTAGAATATACAAAAAATGATGTTATGGTTATGCCCACAGATAGTGTAGTTATAAAAAAACCTATACTGAAGGCAGCTGTGTTTTTAGCTCTCAATATAGATATGCCTATAAATATAATAGAAATGGGCCATAAAATTCTATATGGTATAAAAATTGATAAATAATTATTCTGATACACTGAATAGAAATAAATAAGAGAACCACTAAATATTAATAAAAATATATAAATTTGACCAAAATTAACCTTTATATCTCTTTTTTTTGATACCTTTTCTTCTATATTATCGTATTTTTTAAAGTTGTACATAATGAAAGTCTACTATTATTTTTTTTGAGTTATGCTTTTAAGAAGAAACCCTAAGCCGATTGTGATAACAATAGCTGGATATATCCATATTCCTGGTATTAATTTCCAGGGCACTAGATTAAACTGAAAAACAAACATCCCTATAAATATAACTATTAATGCTACAATATTTTGTTGGGATGCTAACTTATCTATCATATCAGAGTATTGATCTGATAATATCAAATCTTCTTCTTTTAAAACACCATGTGTAACATTATAATAAAATTCTCTATCTTCTTGTTCTATAACTTCGTCTTCTGTAGGTAATAGTATAGACAAAGTTATATAAAAAACTAAGCCGATACCACTAGACAATGTAAGCAATATAAATAGAAATCTAATTAAATTATGACTGGTATTAATATAGTCAGCAATACCAGCAGCCACTCCAGTCAAAACTCTATATTCTGTTGATTTATATAAACTCCTTTTTACAGGTGCAGCCATATTAATTTATTTGATATATATATTCATATTAGTGTATAATATTATTATAACATATAATTATAATTTTTATAAACAAGTGGATAAATTGTTAAATATGGATATTGATTTGAACTCAATAATTAAAGATATACCGTCAATATCTGGAGTTTATATTTTCCTCGATAAAGAGAAAAAAATTATTTATATTGGGAAAGCTATTAATCTAAAAAATCGGGTAAGTAGTTATTTTAGAAATAATAACTCACTTAACTCAGCTAAAAGAGCAATGGTAAAAGAATTATATAATATAGAACTTAAGCCTTGCGATGGTGAAATTGAAGCCTTAATCTTAGAATCTAATCTAATTAAAAAATATAATCCCAAATATAATGTACTACTTAAAGATGATAAAAGTTATGCTTATTTAATTTGGACAAAAGAAGATTTTCCTAGAATCTTTGTAGCACATAAAACTTATCTTGATAATAATTTGAATAAACTAAATTATCTAGGACCTTTTGTAAGTGGAGATGCCTTGAGAAAAACTTTGAAGATACTGAGAAAACATTTCCCCTACCGTTCCTGTAAAACTATGCCTAAGTCTCCTTGTATTTATTATAAATTGGGTAAATGTGACGCTCCTTGTATTCAAAATATAGATAAAATTATCTATAAAGATAATCTCAATACAATCATTGAGATTATGAAGGGTAAATCTAAAACTATTATCAAAAAGTTATATCTACAAATGCAAAGCTACTCTAAATTAGAAAAATTCGAACAAGCTCTGGAAGTTAAAAATCAGATTGAAGCACTAGAGAAAGTATCATTGCATAAAGGGATTATCAAAACCAGTAAAAGCTATAAACATAAATATATAGAAGAATTGCAGGAAATATTGAAATTAGATAAATTACCAAAAAGAATTGAGGGATATGACTCTTCACATTTTCATGGAGATAAAGCCGTAGTATCTATGGTAGTATTTGAAAATGGCAAACCTAATAAATCACAATATCGTAAATTCCGTATCAAAAAACCTCCAGAAGGTGGAGATGATTTTTATAACTTAAATCAAGCCTTAACTCGTAGATTCAAAAGAACTGATTGGCCAATACCTGATTTAATTTTGATTGATGGAGGAAAAGGACAATTATCTACAGTTTTAAAGGTACAACAAAAAGGTAATATTGAATTTAAGTCTATTCCAATTATATCCCTAGCCAAAAGATTAGAAGAAATCTATATACCCAATAATGATAATCCTCTATTATTATCAAAAAGCAATAAATCCCTACAAATATTACAGCAAATAAGAGATGAAGCTCATAGATTTGCTGTTACCTATCATCGTGTTTTAAGAGATAAGATACCAAGTTAAAATAAGGGTTCATATAGTAGCCGCAAGGGGATTCGAACCCCTGTTTTCCCCGTGAGAGGGGGATGTCCTAGACCGGGCTAGACGATGTGGCCAGTTATTTGTGTATTATACAGATTTTTAGTTATTTTGGCAAGTTATTACTTTTTATTTAATTTATTCCTGATAAAAGCTGGGAGCTCAAAGACGTCTTCTGGGTCTGATTCTACATTTCTAATAAATTCATCTTTTTTGGATTCTACTTCTCTGACTCTCTCTTCTTCTAATTGTTTTTTTGATCTTTCTTCATCAACTCTTTTTTGTAATTCTTCTAAAGTAGGTTCTTGAACTATATTTTTATCAGCATCGTTTTGAGATGATTTATTACTTTTAGCATCAAATCCTGTTGCTATAACAGTTACTTGTACTTCTCCTTCAGTAAATTTGTCATTAATAACCGCACCAAAAATAACTTGAGCCTCTGGATCAATAGCTTCAATAATGACATTGGCAGCATCGTTAATCTCTGCCATTGATAGATCTTTCCCTCCAGTCACATTGAATAGTACTCCCTTAGCACCTTTGATTGAGATATCTAATAATGGACTATTGATAGCAATCTTAGCAGCTGTGACCGACCTATTCTCCCCTGTGGCACTACCGATTCCCATCAAGGCTGAGCCAGCATTTTTCATAATCGCACTAACATCAGCAAAATCCACATTAACAAGTCCAGGAGTAGTAATTAAATCAGAAATACCTTGCACTCCTTGCCTTAAGACATCATCAATCATAGAAAAGGCTTCTAGAACTGGAGTGTTTCTATCAATAATATTGAGAATTTTGTCATTGGGAATAGTGATAATTGTATCTACATTTTTCTTTAATTCCTCAAAAGCAGCTTCAGCAATTCTTTTACGCTGAATCCCCTCAAACATAAAAGGTTTAGTCACTACAGCCACTGTCAAAGCTCCACTTTCCTTAGCCGCCTGAGCAATCACCGGAGAGGCTCCTGAACCAGTACCGCCCCCCATACCAGCAGTAATGAATATCATATGAGAACCGTTAACTGCTTGATAAACTTCTTCTTTGCTCTCCTCAGCAGCCTTTCTTCCAACTTCTGGATTCATACCAGCACCTAGCCCACGAGTTAAATTTTTTCCCAAATGAACCTTATGTTCTGCCTGAGAATGATGTAAATCCTGAGCATCTGTATTCACAGCCACAAACTCAACTCCTTTAATATCAGAATCTATCATCCTTTTTAAAGCATTACCTCCGGCTCCACCAACTCCAACTACCTTAATTTTTGCAAATGTCTCTATCTCTGGATTAATTCTTGCCATATATTTTGAATTGCTATTCAATACTTTATTTATAATATACATTATTCAAACTTAAAAGTCAAAGCGATATATATATTATAATACAAGAGATGTTTTTATAATCTTAATAATTTAAAAAGTTTTATCCTATATTTGATTTCATACGAAAATCCAAAATTTAGTAATATTTTCAATAATTAGCCTGAAAAATTTAAATGTTTAGTATTAAAAATATAATAAATTTCAAGTTTTTTTAAAAAATCACGCATCTAAATCCACGAGAATTACTAGAAGATGTTGAAATATTAAGAAGTCCCATAGTGAATATACCGGCATTTATTGTATGCCCCCAGTTACCACCTCGAAGAAAAGTAAAGTTTACATCTCCATTAACTGTTCCTGAATAATATTGCCCCATATTTTGGCCACTATTCCAGATACTATTACTTGGCCTAGTTAGATCATAACTCAATGTACCGTATGATCCACCTGTATTAAATACAGTCCAATTTTGAAAAAAATTTCCTGAGCTAGTATTAGGCTTGTTTTGTCCTTGTATTGTATCGTTTGTCCATTCCCATACATTTCCACTTAAATCCCAGATTACCTCTCCATT
>CAZYEN010000009.1:0-43172 GCA_964646465.1 uncultured Candidatus Saccharibacteria bacterium
TTGTTTTACAATATATTTCTTCTTTATTTAATATTATAACATCCTCCCCCCCCCGTAAGGTGTTTGTTCTGTGGATATTTGTAATAGAGAATTAAATCATGGCTTATTAAAGACCAATTCTAATTGTAGTGAACTTTTAAACCAATCAAAATCTTGCATACGTTCAAAGCCTTTATGAATTATGGATTGCCTCAATAAATCATCCTTTAGTATACTCTCTAGACCTCCAGCAATTGATTTAGCTGACTTAGGATTGATAGCAATGACGGAATCAGATCCCACTTCTTTCATTGCTCCTATATTAGAGGTGATGACTGGAGTTCCTAGACTAAAACCTTCTAAGATTGGAATTCCAAACCCTTCATACAGAGATGGATAGACTAATACTTCAGCATATTTTATATAGTTTATTATATCCTCATCCGAGATATAGCCTAATAACTTAACTCTATCTTGCAAATTATATTGCTCGATTACAGCAGGAAGATTAGGTATAATGGGGCTTTCAAAATACTTACCCGCAATATATAAATTCAAATATTTATATTTATCAGCTATTAAGCTAAAGGCTTGAATCAATTTGGGGACATTTTTTCTAATATCCAAGCCTCCTTCATAAAAAATATATTTATCTTGAGTTAATTGTTTAATATTTCTTAGATTTAATTTAGGTGAAGCTAGCGAAATTACTGGAATATCTTTGGCTGGAATATCAAATACAGCTTCAATCTCTTTAGCTGAAAATTTAGATATTGTAATAATTTGATTTGCTTTACGAATGGATTGTGCTAATAATTTAACATATAATCTAACTTTCCAATTCGGAATATACTCAGGTAATCTCCAATAAATCACATCATGGACAGTCATAATATGCCTGATATTGGGTATTATAGAAATAGTAGGATGCGGACTCCAGACAATATCTACCTTTTGTTTTTGAATTTCATTAGGAAAGGTGAATTTTTCCCAAATCATTTGAGCTAGTAAATCATTTCTACTATATTTAGTTGGGATATATTGTATATTTTTACTAATCGATTGAGGAATATCTTTGATATCTTGCTTTAAATATTCTGGGATTAGAATACAAATGTTTAAATCCCATTTTTGATGCAGTAAAATTTGCAACAAGTACTGCCCCATACCAGTTTTTGGTTTGGCCAGAAAATATCCATTGATGAATAACCTCATAATTATTATATAAATTTATATCCTGTTTTTAATTATAGCACAATAGTCTATATTTATGGTATAATAATATATCTTAAATAAGAATTTATGAAAATTCTCACTAATAATATCCGAGCTAGTTTTGATTATACCATTCTTGAAACTTATCAAGCTGGACTCCAGTTATTGGGTAATGAAGTAAAATCTGTAAAATTAAGTAGAGCTAGCCTTAAAGGAGCCTATATAACAATTAAAGACGATGAGTTATTTTTAATCAATTGCAATATACCTCATTACCAAAATCATATTGATACTAAGCATGAAACTGACCGTCCTCGCAAGATTTTATTAAGACGCTCTGAAATAAATTCTTTGATTGCAAAAAAATCCGCTTCAGGCTTGACAATTATCCCAATTAAGCTATACTTAAGTCATGGTATTATCAAGCTTGAAATTATCCTTGCTAAAGGTAAAAAAAAGATTGATAAACGCCATAGTATTCGAGATAGAGAGGAGAAACGATCTATACAAAGAATACTGCGAATTAAATAAACCTTTAATGGGGATGTTTTGCTTCGCTAGTTCATTTGAATCTATATACAATGAGAACTCGTTTGTCTATCACGAGACCCAAGATATGACAAACCCAAATGCAAAACCTTTTGCAAACCGATCCTATAACGGGTTCGGTTATGCAGTAGCCTAATTATTTAATTTAGCAACTGCCATCAAAATCTTTGAGTCAACATAAAAGAATTTTGGTGTTATAAACATGTTGGTAGGAAAATATTCTTCCATAAAGAATAATTTCTAAAATAATTTTTATGGCTCTGATATATTCTATCTTTGGAAATTAACTAAGAATATATTACAACTCAAAGGCAATTTCCTATTTCTCTAAGTAATTGTATACTGATACTGGGCTATACATGGGTTCAATTCCCATCATCTCCACAAAACTATTAATAATTTATTACTCAATGTCACAACAAGCTAAGCAATCTGCAAAAACAAATCAAAGAATTAATACTAATATTACAAGTCCAGAAGTCAGACTAGTTGACGCAACAGGTCAAATGATAGGAGTAGTATCATTGGAAGAGGCTCTAAGACAAGCTCGTGACGCTAGTTTAGATTTGGTAGAGATAGCCCCTGATAGTAAGCCACCAGTGTGTAAAGTGATGAATTATGGTAAATTCTTATACACTCAATCTAAACAACAAAGATTGCATAAAGCCAAGCAAAAAAAGATAGAGCTTAAAGCTCTACGGATTGGATTTAAGATTGAGCCACATGACTTGGATGTGAAATTAAAGCAAACTTATAAATTTTTAGACCAGGGGCATAAGGTCAAATTAGATATGTATTTAAGAGGAAGAGAAAAAGCCTTTGCCAATCAGGCGGCTGCTAAAATGCAAAATATCATAAGTACTTTGCCAGAAAATGTACGCTTAGAGCAAGAGTTAAAGAAATCACCTCAGGGATTTAGCGTAATACTTGCAAAAAAGATTTAATTGTGATAAAATCTATATCATCAAATTGAGAATTTAATTTATAATCTGAATATATGCCTAAGCTCAAGACACGTAAATCATTGTCAAAAAGAATTACCTTAACAAAAAATGATAAGGTGGTATCTTTAAAAGTAGCCCAAAACCACTTTTTAGCCAAAAAATCTGGGGATTCTAGAAGATCTAAGAGAAAAACTCAGATTATTGATACCTCAATAAAGAAACTCAAGAGAGTATTGAATCAATAAGTATTTAAGATTATATTATGAGAATTAAACGAGGAGTAACCGCAAGTAAGAGAAGAAAAAATCTATTGCAACACGCAAAAGGTTTCAAATGGCGACGTAAGAGTAACTTTAGAGCTGCTAAAGAAGCTTTGTTACATGCTTGGAGTTATAGTTATAGAGACAGGCGGAATAAAAAAAGAGACCGAAGAGTACTATGGCAGACTAAAGTTAACGCAGCTAGCAGAGCCAATGGAGTGGCTTATAGTAGACTGATTAATAATCTAAATAAAGCTAACATAGAATTAGATAGAAAGAGTTTAGCTTATTTAGCTGAAAACAAACCACAAGTTTTCAATCATATTGTAGAGATTACTAAATAGCATATAATAACCCTAATTTAAAAGGAGAGGCCAGTGTCTCTCCTTTTAAATTTAAAAAAATTGACAATATTATAGTTTTATGTTATATTTTGTTTGTCAATACTATTCCCTCTTGGGAGGAGTGAAACATGAGCGCTTAATGCCACCACAAGTCAATCCCCCACGGGGAGCCGAAACCTCTGTTTCGGCTCCTCAAACTTTTATTTTGTATCTGATTTTTCTACTAAGGTTAAAATTTGTCTTATAGCATTAGCTATTGATTCATTCTGAATTAGAACTGAGATCATAGGTTCCTTAAAGGAAGTAATAGCTAAATTATCATCAAAGACAGTAATGTCAATTGGGGAATTGTATTTTGAATTATCAATATATTTATATAAAATTCTATCTGATTTAGAATCTTGCAAAATATCACCTCTACTCGAAGAATAGATAGAATGACTACTTACTTTTTTGGCAATACGTTTCTTTGTAAAACTAGCTCTTTCTTCAGCTGTAAACACTCCCTCTAATGAATCAAGATTAAAGATACTAAAGGCTTCTTTAGACTTAGTTTTTAAAATTTCCTCTCTTACAGCATTTAGACCTAATTTACCTTCATAAAATTTTACTTGTGGTCTATTTCCACCTTGAGTAGTATCATATAAACCACTTAAAGATGGTAGAATTTCATTAATGGTATTTTCTTTAGCTTCTACTTCAGCCTTATCCTCTCTGATTAGAGCTGATAATTTATCGGGTGATTCAGGAGTAAACAATCTTTTTTTACCCTTAGTATAAGAGCTCATAAGACCTTTATTCATAAATCCTTGTACTACCACATAAGTAGTAGCTCGATTTACAGTAGCTAACTTAGCAATTTTCTGAATTGGAGCTGACCCTAATTTTAATGAAGCCACATAAACTTTAGATTCTTTATCTGAGAATCCAAGTGAACGTAATTTTGATAATAACTGCTCTTCCATATAATTAAAATAAAATGTTAATAAGTTTTATCATAATACTATATTTATAATAAAATGTCAACACCTGTCATATAGTTTTTAACTTCCTTAATTTCTATATTTCTAGTTTTTATTTTATTCATAACATCAGGATGTGGGTGTTTATAAGAATTGTTAGCTCCAGCTGATATAATTACTTGTTTGGGAGTAATGGCATCTAGTAATTTTTCTGAAGTAGAAGTTTTACTACCATGATGTCCAGCTTTTAATATATCTATATCTAATTGAGGATGTTTTTGTAAAATTTCTAACTCTGTTTTCTCATTAGCGTCCCCAGTCAAAAGAATAGTATTATTAGCACTCCTCAATAGAATGACTATCGATTCTGAATTATCATCTTTGATATCTTTCCCCCAGAGATTAACCTGAGGATTTAATAAGTGTAATTCAATACTGTCTCCCAAAGTAATATATGTATTCTCAATAGATGGTAAGATTTGAATCCCCTGCCCTTGAATAAACTTTAATAGTTCTTGATAATCTTGATTTGTACTATCAAAAACTCCATTAATCATTACTTTAGACACTTTATATTTCTCAATCACATCTCGACAACCTCCATAATGATCTTTATCTCCATGAGTGATAATAATCATATCAATACGCCGAGCCCAAAAACCTAATTTAGATTCTAATTGGTCAATTATCTTGGAATCTGGACCGCAATCAACAATAATTCTTGACCCTCTCTTAGAGGTAATAAAACTAGCATCTCCCTGTCCAATATTAAGGAAAGAAATCCGATCTATAGGCTGAGACAGTAGTCTATATTCCCTGTAGCCATATATAAATACTATCAATGCTATAATAAAGACTATAATTTTAATTTTCATATTTCTTTTTATGCATATACAAGAAATAACTTAATCCTAATACAATATATATTAATATTACAATAAATCCAGATATCTTAGGGGTTTGTATACTAGCCCAACTAATATTGGCTAAATATTGATTAATACTCAACACTAACTGAATGATAATAACTAAGGGATAAGTGAAAATTGTCCAACTCAAAAATAAACTAGTGATACTACCCCAAGTCATAGCTAGCGGGATAGTTGGTACAATTAGAATATTGGCTAAAATTGATATAATAGAAATTTGACCAAAATAATATATTAAAATTGGTAATACTAGAATTTGAGCAAATAAGGTCTCTCCGATCATTGGAAAGATCCCCAAACTTGGAATTCCTTCGGTATAAGTTTTAAATACTTGTCCATAAATAATCAGCCCTATCACAGCTAAAAATGATAGTTGAAATCCTATATCATAAGCGATATATAAAGGGTTTATTATAACCAAAATAGTAGCACATAATATCAATGGTCTTACCCCTCCCACATATCTTTGTAATTGTTCAGCGGTGAGTATAAGCATAGCGAAAATACCAGCTCTCATAATAGAAGCCTCTGCTCCTGTTAAAAGAGTAAATATAATCATAGTTACAATTGTAATCGAAAATGAAACTTTCCTAGAAATTTGCCTATTGATTAGCTGCTGATAAACTAACATAACTATGATTGCCATATTATAGCCTGACACTGCTAGAACATGACTGACTCCTGTTTTTTGGAAAGAATCCTTGATATCACTAGGTAGAGTGTCTGTATATCCAATTAAAATTCCTTTTAAAAATTCTCCCACTTGATTAGGATATGTTGAGTCAATTCTACTGATAATTATATTCCTTATATTATCAATCCACTTTATAATACGGCATTGCAATTGGCACTGAATTGAGTCTAACTTTTCATATTTAGAAACTGTCATATAAATATGAATATTTCTACCTAATAAAAATCTCTTAATACCACCTTCACTTGGAATAGAAGTCTTAGCATTAACCTTTAATTTATCCCCGTATTCTAAATCTGAGTTAGCTATACTCATAAAAGCTTTAGCTTGATACTCTGGAATATATATTTTATATTGATGACCAAAAGATTGTATTTTAGGACTAGATTGAATAATAATGTCTATTGATTCTATTTTAGTTGGGATTTGAGTCTGAGTCTTATTGTACTGAGCTATAATATTATTTACATAATATCCAAAACTAATCATGGCGAGTAAAGAGAATAATAGAGTTAATAATCTAATATCTTTATATATCCAATATAAACAAATTACAAAAGGAATCATAGCTATTGCCCAAACCGATTGTAAAACAAAAAAAGAACCCAATAAAGCTCCTATCAATACACATATCTGAATAGATAAACTTATATTTGGTATTATATTTTTCATGGTGCGCATAAATGGATTCGAACCATTGACCTCATCCACGTCAAGGATGCGCTCTAACCAACTGAGCTATATGCGCTTATAAATTATATTATAGTAAATATTTGATGATTTGTAAATTAATGGGAAATAGTATGAAGACTACTCCCCCATTAATTATAAATTTATCTTACAAATTACCAAGATAATCTAATGCCATTTTATCTGTAATTTCAGCTGTAACTAGAGTGGTCAATCTATCAAGATCAATATTTTCTTTTTCTTTATCAGAGTATCGCTCTAAAATATGATGGATTCTATGTTGAACTTCTTTTTTGTCAGCTTGGAAGTCTTGTTCTGATGTAATAGCTTTTAATAATAGCATTAATTTAACTCTAGAGTCTGCTTGTGGATTGGCTTCTTCCAATAATTGTTCTCTTGTCTTACCAGCTTGAGCCAGAGCATCGTCTAAAGTGTGTCCTGAGTATAGAGCTCTTTGTTCCATTTCCTGAATTAGTTTATCTCTTTCCGAAATTACTAAGACTTCCGGTAATTCTACTTTAATTTTATCCAAAATAGCATCTACTACAGCTTGAATATAATTGGTTTGAATTTCTTGTTTTCGCTCAGATACCAATCCTTCCTTGAGACTACTCTCCAAATCAGCTATAGTTTTTTCTCCATTACTTAATTCTTTAGCAAACTTTTCATCCCAAGCTGGCAACTGTACTTCTTGTACATCATTTACTGTAATAGAAAAATGTCCAACTTTACCAGCTATATCCTTATTATGGTATGCATCTGGGAATTTAATATCAAATTCCTTTTTATCTCCAGCCTTAAGGCCAATGACTTCATCTTCAAAACCTGGAATAAATTTACCCGCCCCAATTTCTACTGGCATTTTCTCAGATTTGTCAAATTCTTTTTTATCTACAATCAAGGTATAGTCTAAACTTACAGTATCTCCAGTATTAGCTTCTCTTTCGACTATATTTTGAGCACCACGAGACTTCTGTAAGTATTTTTTCGCCTCCTCAACATCTTTATCTGTAATATCTTCAGTTTCTTTAGTTATTTTAGAAACTAATTTTTTATAATCTGGGAGCTTTATTTCTGGCATTACGCTAATAATAGCGGTGTACTCTAGACTATCTTTAGAAGCTTCCTCAGATAATTTAATTTCTGGATGAGCTAATGGTTCTAAATTTTCTTGTTTAATAGCTTGTTTGTAAGATTCATTAATAGCATATTCAAAAGTCTCATTTAATAAATCATTTGGGTGAATTTGTTTGACTACTAACTCTTTTGGAGCCTCCCCTTTACGAAATCCAGGAACTGTAATTTGTTTTGCTAATCTTGCTGTAGTCTTATCAATATACTTGACCATTTCAGCTTGTTCAATTTGAATATTCAACTCCACCTGAGACTTCGGTAAATCTTTTTTAGTAATTTTCATAAATTATAACTGTTTATAGGTAATAATGTTATTAATTATAGCATAAAAAAGAGTTTTTTTCAAGCTTTGCGATCTTTATAAATTTATATCAAAATACACTATCTTGTTATAAATATTAGTATAGGATATAATATAAATATATTAATAACATCATATTTATCGTGCAGAAGTTTTTAATGAATTTCAAAAACAACTATCCTCACAGTTTAATTTTATTATTCTTCTCCATTACTGGCTTTTGGGCTGCATTTACAATAAGTTTTGAGAAATATATGATTCTAAATAATCCACTTTATACTCCTGGATGTAGTATTAATGCTTGGATTGATTGTGGTAAGGTGATGAGTAGTCAATATGCAGCTATGTTTAGCTTTCCTAACTCTTGGCTTGGATTGATGGGCTGGCCAATGGCTTGGATTACTGTATTATATTTAATTACTCATAAAAAACCATCTAAATCTTTTATGTTAATTGGGATGACCATTACAATTCCAGCTGTAATTATCTCCTATATCTGGACTTACTTGGCTTTTTTTGAAATTGGAGCTGTTTGTCCTTGGTGTATTCTGTCTTGTGTATCAGCTACTATGGCCTCAATGACCTTAATAGACTTAAATCGCAGACAAGGCTTTATACCATTCCCTATTAAATCTTTCAATAATTGGGCTATTAGCTTAGCACTTTGGTTTGGTTTATGGGGAGTTCTATTATATATTGCAATATTTAAATAGACTTTATATTTATTGTATTAGGAGTAATTTAATTTATATAAAACTTCTTAGATTTTAATCTTAAATGTTTGATTGTTAAAATCATTCCAATAAATAATGGGATACATATTATAAAATAAAATACTACTATTATTCCAGAACCTCTTGTCCCTGATAACTCTATTACTAGATTCCATAGCCCATGGAATAATATTCCTGATAAAGCAAGCCAAATACCATTTATTTTATCGTTATACTTAGAATATAATACAACACCATAAGTAAATAAGAAACTTGAGATAATATGTATAATTAGTGAGGTAAATGCTCTTAGTACTAAAAGTTGCTGTATAGCTCCAAAATTATCTTTATAGTAAGTGAGTACATAAGCTAAGTTCTCAATTCCAGCAAATCCAAGAGCTAGAGTAGCTGAATAGATAAAAGTATCTATTGGCTCATTCCAACGTTTAGTACTAATTGCAAACCAATATATAAAGGCGCCTTTAAATATTTCTTCACTCAAGGCTCCAAAAATAAATTTATTTAAGGTATCTGAGGTTGGGATTAATAATAAATCTAAGATCTCTCTCCCCCAAATTGCGACTAATACTATAGGTACTGCTATAAAACTACCCAATAAAAAGGATTTGGCTATATCCGTAGCCTTTTCTGGATGTACATCTTGAGTTAACACAAACCATAACCAAGCAAAACTAGGTATATATGAAAGAGCTATAGTTATAATTAATGGAGTATAGTCAATCATAAAGATTTTATATTATATTGTTTTCATTTGCTGATGTAGATAAGAAACCTCTTCCTCTATATCGACACCAAATGTTTGAGATACCTTGTCTTTGACTATTTGAATTAATTTCATAACCTCCTCAAACTTGCCATCTCCAGTATTAATCATATAGTTTGCATGTTTATCACTAACTTGTATACCTCCATAACTAATACCTTTTAGACCAGCTTTTTCTATCAAATATCCACTTGGAATAATTCCGTTCTCAACAAATTTAGCTAAATCTGGATATTTATTATATAGTAATATATCAATATTACCCTCATAATTTTTAAATATACACCCTGAACAAGCTACTCCAACTGGCTGATTTTGATTTTTTCTAATAATATTATCTCGCACTTGCTTTTGACTACTTGCAATATCGCCTGTCTCTAACTCAAATAATCCTCCCAATATAATATCTTTATTATTTGTAGCCTTAAATTCACTATACCTATATTTAAAATCTAATGCTGTAGTTTCAATATCTATGATTTGTCCTTCTCTATATATTCTAACTTGCTTTAATTTATCTTTCGTCTCCCCTCCAAAAGCCCCAGCATTACCTCGAATTGCACCTCCAACACTAGATGGTACAGATGGAGCCCATTCTAGCCCAGTTAAATTATTTTTATGCCCCAAAGCTGTAAGTGCTGCCAGAGACAAACCTGCTTCTGCGAATACCAATGTGTCTTTAATTTCTATATTTTTAGCATTCATTTTTAAGATAAGACCGTCAATATTATCATCTGTAATAAGAAGATTGCATCCAGCTCCAATAATCCCCACAGGTAGGTTATTTTCTTGAGCAAATCTTAAAGCGGAAATAACATCATCATTATTATCAGCAAAAATCACATACTTTGCCTTACCTCCTATTTTGAAAGTCGACAAATCTTTTAGGGCTAAATTTTCTTTTATATTCATATCTTCTATTTAATTTGTACTCCTATATATTCGTCTGTTCTTAAGACTCCATCTGTAACTTGATATCCTGTTTCAGACTGTTCTAATTCAAAGGATGATTCTTGCCAAATGGATTTTTTGTTTTGAGGTAACTCCAGATTATATTGATATTTAATCCCCAAAGCACCTGACTGCTTTTGTAATATTAAAGAATATATATCATACGATCTTAACTCAAATGGCAATTCGTATTCTACCATAACTTGACTAGTTTCCCCAGGCCTAGTAACAACCCAACCACCTATAACTAATTTACCACTTTCCTCAAAAACATCAATATCCCAATCTTCATTATGAACTAAAGTTTCACTAATATATTTCAAATCAGAATCTTGTTCATAGCCAGCAACTCCATCTAACACTTGTCTTTCAGTTCTATCTGTATATCCTGAGACATTTAAAATACTAGAACCTTTAGGAATATATATTCTCATATAATTGATATTATCTTTATTCCACCATTCAAATTCGGTATTCCCACCTTTATGCTCTCTATTGACTATAACTTTATTGTTCACTTTACCATTCTCTTTTATTTTAGTTGCTATATTTAAATTTTCTTGCATTACTCCATCTGTTTTATACCCTCCAATATTACTATGTACAATGGATAAATAATCTTTAGGAGCATCGTATAAGCTTCCTCCCAAATTATATTGATTTACTATATCTTGTAAAGTTGGATCTAGAAAGTATAACAGTACTTGCTTCTCTTGAAATGAATTATTAAGTGCTTCTATAATTTTCTGGTATTGACTAGCATCTGACGATAATAGTTTATTTATTAATATAGGAGCTAAATCAGCGATAAATTGTTTTGGCTTGTTCTCAACTTTATCATAGGCCACAGCAGTCTGATATTGAGTTATCTTAACGAAATTATCTGCATTTATAGTTACTCCATACTCTTCCAAATTGATTGGACCTGTAATTAACAGTAATCTTTCTATAACAGTCGGTGTTAGAGAAATAACTCCATCTGGGGTAGCTCCCCCTGTATTTTCATAAAATGAAATTATTTTTTTAGCACTAGTTGGGAAGTCAGCAAACCAATTAGAATCTCTCAAATACCAGCGAGTCGTTAATTCTTGTAAGGGTACTGGAGATAAAATATTTTTTGACAATTGTCCATCTGGACTATATATCTCCTTAATATCCAGTTTTTTTACTACTCCTTTATCAATATTTATCATTCCAAAACTACCAATAAATCCCCCTGTGGCTCTTAGTTCTTGATTATTTTGAAATATAAAAACATATCTTTTTATAATGTCGCTACCTACAAAATTAAGAAATATATCAATATAAGGTTCAGAATCGAGTACAGCTTGCCTGAACATTGGAATATCTTTATTTAATTGTCTTAATACATCTCCTTTATGTCCAGGCACTAAATTAATAGGTAATTTACCAAGGTTAGTATGCAATTCATCTAAAACTAGGACTAATTTTTGATTCAATTCTTTAATTTTTTCAATACCATCAACTATACTCACTTGCTTAGTGCTGTCAAAAGGATTTATTTCCTTTGATATAAATGGCTCTATAGCTACTGATAATTCACTTGTGATCGCCATAACTTCTGATACATTATAGGTAAGATTACTACTATTTTGTATAATCGATAATCCAGGTAAAATTGATAATAATATATTTAAATTACCTTGTACAGAAACGATGTCTTCAGAACTTTTATTAAGTCCATTGGATATTTCACTAAGTGAAGAAGCTAATGTATTAAGATTTTCACTATTAGTAGATTTAAGTAAGTTTTCACTCGCAGCTGCTTGTAACAATAAATTATCTTTTACTCTAATTCCATTATTTGCCATACGCAGTGATGGTATTGTCATTACTATTATAAGACATATTGATATAAAAATTCCCATCGAGGCTCTTGCGGCATAAAGTATTTTAGCATTGATTGTACATAGTTGTTTTATTTGGGTGATAAATTTATATCTATCATAATTATACTTTTTAGCTGAATTTGGAATAAAATCAATTTTGATAGGATCTTTTATATGTATGTAATCTTTTAAGTCTATATTGTCTTTTAATTCATCATCTAATGGTAAATTGAAATCTAGAATATCCAAAGTATCAATAAAGTGAATGCTTTGTTCATCTTCTATCAAAGTAATATCAAACTTATCAAGCAAAAAAATATCTTGTTGTGAATGCCCTTTTTTATGAATAGATTTTTTTACTTCTCTCGATTGGATTTGATGGTTTTTCAAATCTATAATCGATGAGCCTTTTTTTATCATATAATAATTTTTATAGCCTATTTTTATTATACAATTTTTTTGTACTTTCTGCCATATCTGCCCAAGAGTATTTATTCAAAATATTTTGGTGATATTTTTTCTGTAATTCTCGTTGTTTATTATCCTTAATGAAATTATATAATACTTCTTGCATATTATTTTTAGATTTAGGATCAAAATATTCTATATGTTCTCCAAAAATTTCAGGTAAACAAGTAGAATTTGATATTACTATTGGTGCTCCCAGAGCAATAGCTTCAAGTGGGGGTAAGCCAAAACCTTCATACAAAGATGGGAACACATAAAATAAACTAAGCTCATACAAAGATATAAGTTCCTCATCAGGCACATAACCTGGGAATATAACTGATTTTTCTAAATTTAAACTTTGTATTTTTTTTATAATAATTTCAAAAAAATAATCTTTTTTACCTACTAAGACTAATTGTAAGTCTTTATCAATATCTTCTCTTTGCTTTAAATTATAAAATACATCTATTAATCTATCTATATTTTTATGTGGATATACATTTCCTACATATAGTATGTATTTATTAGGCTTAATTTTAAATTTATCAAAATCAAACTCTTGAGCATTCAATGGATTAAATCTTTCTAGATCAACTCCTTCATAAATCATTGGTATCTTATCGTCTGGTATATTGAAATGCTTATGAATTGATTTTTTGGTATATTTAGAAATAGTAATTACTTTTTTAGCCGTATAAACAGCATTCATAATTACTAATCTATAACCTATATTTTTAATCGCATACATTATAGTATTCAATTTCGAAGCTTTACGAGTAGGGTATTCTAATAAAATCAAATCATGGATAGTTACAAAGTATGATTTTCTATATAGTATTGGAACATTAAAATGTAAAAAATGTACTAAATCTAAATTATATTTGTTCAAAATTTTAGGAAATAGAATTTGTTCCTGCCAAGAATACCAAGGAATATTAGCTAAAACTTTATGAAAATTAGGATTTTTAGGATTATATTCTTCAAAATTATGCTTATTTATAAAAATATAGTATTGATTATTATGATCAATTTTCTCCAACTCCTCAACCAATTTTTGAGTGTATCTACCAAGCCCTTTACCACTTGTACCAAAAAATCTGGCATCTATACCTATTCTCATAATATTATATCTTATGCTCTAATAAATCTTGTATAAAATCATTTGCATTCTTATTATTTTCTTTATAAATTAAAATATCAGGAAAATCTAAACTTAATATTTTATGATAAATAATCTGTACTAACTTCGCAATATAATCAATGTCCTTATCTATAATTTTCAAATCAAGTGAAATATATTCCCCTTCTATAGTAGGCTCCAAAAAGTCAATTCTACCCTTTATAGGTTTATCTTGATATTGATCTGATAATTTTAATAATAAAGCATAAAACCAGAGTTGTCGCTTGAATGCATCCAACTTATTGGCTTTCGGTTTATTATCCCAATTTAAAATTGGGCTTCCAGTTTTGAAGTCAACCACAGTATAATGATCAGTATGTTCTTCTATCCTATCAATTATTCCGGTTAAAGGCACCCCCTCATATTCCAAAAATAATTGACCTACATTATATTCAGATTGATGCGGAATTAAAAATTCATCTTTTTTAGCTTGTATTAAATTAGGCAATTGATCTTGTATTTTATTCAAGACTAGGTCTGTATCTTCCACACTTAATTTTTCTTGATATAAAGCTTTAATTGCAAAGTTATTTAACTCACCTACTTCTGGAAATATTTGCCTAGTTTGTAATTGTATCGATATATAATTAAATACTTTATGTATAATATTTCCATAAGTAATTGCTGGATTGGTTATGGATGGAAATCTTAATAACACTGACTCTAGTACATTTAGTGGACCTCCATATTCTAAATCTACAAATTTATTGATATGCGAAGCACTTAATTTATAGTTTTGTACTACCCCTTCCAAAAATGAAATCTCTTGTGCCTGTAATTCTAATGGTTGGATAGATTTAAAAATGCCTTGAACTAAATCTTTATTATCTATATTTGGAGTAGATTTGGGGGCTAGAAAATTTAAATATGGTAAAGCCGGTCTTGCTTTACCTTTTTCATCATATAGGTGACTCGTGATAAACAAATTCAACTTAGATCTTGTTAGTGCCACAAATAATAATCGCAAAAAATCATCCTCTGAATCTTGACGAGGCACAATAGGTAAATTCATGGGAAATGGATATGGAAAAGATTTTCCTTTTTTACTCCAACCTTGAGCATGAGCTCCTATGACGAAAACTGTCTCGAACTCTAAACCCTTCACTTTGTGGGCTGTCATTAACTTAACTGTGTGCTTACCACTGTTTAAGGACAAGTTAACCATCATACCACCTTGATTCTGATAAGCCTTAATTGTATTTAATCCATCTAAAAGGGTAATTCTTTTTCCTTTTTTATATGATGTTATATTATGAATGAAAGCTTCAATTTTTGCTAAATTAGCAATATAGGTATTCTGGTCTAATTCAAAAGCACTGTTCCCAAAATAGTATTGGTGAAATTTAGAATTAATATCTAAACTTCCATCAATTGAGCCTATAAGTTTAAATATAATAACTTCAATTGTTTCATATTCTGACAGTATAGCTAAATTCAAAAAGAATTTCCCTATTTCTTGTAATGATGCATCATTGGAATTATATAATCTTTCAATATAAGGTTGCTTATAGTCTCTTACTTGAAAAAAATTCCAAATATGCAAGGTATCTATTTCCCAAAATGGATAGCTTAAAATTTCTGGCAATAGTTCATTACGCGGAGACTGCGTGGGAGTTAAAGAATATATAAACTGAAGCATTACCACCAACTGATGAATTATTGTTTCATTAAGTAAATTATACTGTTTCTCATAATCAATTGGCAAATCATATTCTGCCAAGAAAGGCACTATTGCTTCTAAAGCCTTATGATTGCGGGCGATAATTGCAATCTCAGATAAATCTACTTGCTGTTTACGATATTCTTCTATTGTGTTAGCAATCCAAGTATATTCTTGGGCTTGGTTTTGAAATTCATAATAAGCTAAATCTCCGTCTTGTCTTAATTTAGCTGATTCTAATTTTTTTTCTAAGACTTCAATTCTATTCTCTAATCTATCTTTACCCTGTATAATCACCTGTCTTGAAATATCTAAAATTTCCTGTCGGGAACGATAATTTTTAGTCAGTACAATTAACTGTGCAGTTGGAAATTTATTTTGAAATGATAACATATGGGAGACATCGGCTCCTTGAAACCCATATACAGCCTGATCATCATCTCCTACTACTAAAATATTCGGTTCTGGATTGTCCCCTACTAAACTCAAAACTAATTGCATTTGGGCTTCATTAGTATCCTGAAATTCATCCACCAAAATAAATTGATATTTTTCTTGTAATTTATCTCTTAAGCCTTCGTTTTCTTTTAATAAAGTCAAAGCATTCAATAACATATCTGAGAAATCTAATAGTTGATTCTCATCTAAATAATCCTGATATCTTTGATAAATCTCTGCGATAGCTTTTTGTTTATCTAATCTTTCTACATCGATTAAAGTCTTTTGACCATCTCTACCCTTAATCAGATATTTAGTTCTCCACTGAGAAAGAGGAGTATATTTATTTTCTAATAATTCTGTTTCCTCTAAGGCTTCTAAAATAGATTTCTGTAATCTTGTCCCATAAGTTTCAAAATAATTATGAGAGTTGCTGCCCGGGATAGATTCCGCCAACATACGGATTTTAATTAATTTTTCCTCCCGATCTTTTTTACCACTAAAAGAAATGTTACTAAATTCTTGTATAATTGGGATTATGTTATCAAATTCTGCCTGATTTTTTGCTAAAATTCTTATATATTCAGCTGGAGTAAGTCCTGCCTGCTTTATATAATTGATACTTTTAGCTATATTTCTAATTAATTTACTCCTATCTGTCCCTTTCGGAATTAAAATATTATTATAAGGTAATGTTGAGATAATATCTCCAATAATTTCTGCTATGAACACATCATCAATAGCTACCCTTTCCATTCCTGATGTATATTCCGTATAATCTTTTAATAAAGATTGACCAAAACTATGAAAAGTATGAATATTAACCTTATAAGCATCCTTCCCAATAAAAGAAGCTAATCGCTGTCGCATATTATAAGAGGCCGCATCTGTAAAAGTAAGACAAATTATATTCTCAGGCAATACATCCTGAGTATTAAGAATATTAGCCACTCTAAGAGATAAAAGCTGTGTCTTTCCAGAGCCTGGACCAGCCACCACCATCACGGGGCCGATTAAAGTATTGACTGCTTGTTTTTGTTGTGGATTTAATTCTTGATAAGCTTTTGTATAATCAGACATATTATAGATTTATATTACTTAATTATAGCATATAATATAAAAATAATTACCATCTTAAAGTATAAGATAGTAATTATTTTAAAAGTTTTTCTAAAATATATTTACCAATTTAGAGTTCCTCCTGTCTGATATTCAATCACACGAGTTTCAAAGAAATTTTTCTCTTTAGCTAAGTCTACTGATTCTGACATCCAAGTAAATGGATTCTCGGTACCATATACAACTGGGAGTCCAACTCTTTGTAATCTTCTATCGGCAATATACTCAATATATCTTCTAAATCCATCTTGTGAAATCCCCATAATACCTTTAGGGAAACAAGTAGTAGCAAATTCATATTCGAGTCCAACTGCCTCTTTAATCAAATCAGTAATATGAGCTTGAAATTCTTGAGTCCATAATTCAGGTTGCTCTTGTTTAATAGCATTAATCATATCAGCTCCGAAATTTAGATGACTAGACTCATCTCGCATAATATATTGAATTTGCTCAGCACTGCCCGGCATTTTATTTTGTCTTTGGAATCCAAATATGACAGCAAATGAACTATAGAAAAATATTCCCTCTACAATCAAAGAAAAGACACAGAGATTTTCTAGGAACTTTTGATCTGAAGCAAAGGTTCCAGTCTTAAAATTAGGATCAAAGATTCCTTCATTAAATGACAAGAAGAATGAAGCTTTATTATAAATACTATCGACCTCTCTATACATATTAAAAATTTCTCCACTATCAAGACCTAAACTCTCAACAATATATTGATAAGCTTGAGTATGTATAGCTTCTTCATAAGCTTGTCTTAAGAGAAACATTCTTATCTCTGGTGATGTAATATGTTTATAAGTAGCTAGAACTAAGTTGTTAGCAGCCAAAGAATCAGCAGTAGTAAAGAATCCTAATACAGTTTTAAAGGCAGTTCTTTCATCTTCAGTTAGAATACTATTAGACTTCCACTGCTCCACATCAATCTGCATTCCAATTTCGGTTGGTAACCAATGATTAGCATTTCCAGTCAGATAAGCATCCCAAGCAAAAGTATGTTTCATTGGATGTAACTGTACAACATCGGCATCTTTACCATTAATAACTCTTCTGTCGTTGATATTAATTCTTTGATTTGTTTGTGTAATAGGCATGGTAGTAATTTTATAGTTGAATAATGTTATTGACAGGACTCACAAATTTGACCTTCTATAACTGCAAATATATTAGATTTTGGTGATTCTGGAGCTAAATTTGTAATAGATTGCTCTGAAGAAATGACATCTTGCTTTTGTTTTATATTATCTGATATATTCCCTAAATTAGAGACTCCTGTACTGTTATTGACAGGATTAGCATTAACTGAATTATTAGTAAAATCTCGACGATGAGTTGTACCAAATTCATTGATATTAACTGTAGATTTCTCTACTTGTGAAATAGCTAGAGTTCTTAAGTAATAAGTTGTTTTTACTCCCATTTCCCAAGCATACATATATACATCAGCGATTTCTTTTCCAGATACTCCCCTATAAAAAACATTTAGAGATTGACTTTGATCCATCCATTTACCTCTATAAGCCGCGGCTTTGATTAACCATTTTGGGTCAATCTCAAAGACTTCTTTATACTTTTCTCTAAGATTAGCTGGAATTTCGGCAATCTGAGCAATAGACCCATCAAAATATTTTATCTTATCAGCAATACTTGGATTCCAAAGACCAATTTTCTTCAAATCTTCAATCAAATAAGAGTTAATTACCGTAAAATCTCCAGCTTGGTTAGATTTAACATAAAGATTTTTATAAATTGGTTCATTTGCAGGGACAGCATCTGTAATATTAGCTAAATTAGAAGTAGGAGCAATAGCCATAGTATTAGAATTTCTCATTCCATATTGTCTAATAGAGTCTCTAACTAATGACCAGTCTAATATCTCTGTTCTGTTTACTGGGATTTGCATTTCACGAGCTTGCTCTAAAAGCTTAATAGTATCTACTGGTAAAATTCCTCTATCCCATTTTGAACCTTTGAATGTCTCATAAGCTCCTTTTTCTTGAGCTAATTGACTAGAAGCTAAGATCGCGTAGTATGAAATTGTCTCCATAGATGTATCAGCGAATTGCACTGCTTCCTCAGAATCAAAATTAATATCTAATTGATACAAAGCATCATGATAACCCATAATTCCAAGTCCAATTGGTCGGTGCCGTTTATTCGACACTTCTCCTTCCTTAGTTGGATAGAAGTTAATATCCACTACATTATCCAACATTCTAATTGCAATTGGCACTACTCTTGAGACTAATTCTTGGTCAAAAGCTCCGTCTTTAACAAAATATTTTAGATTTAATGATCCTAAATTACATACAGCTGTCTCTTCGGCAGAATTATTTAGAGTAATCTCAGTACATAAATTAGAATTATGAACTACACCTACATGGTCCTGAGGGGAGCGAATATTAGAAGGGTCTTTGAAGGTAATCCAAGGATGTCCTGTTTCATAAAGCATAGTAATCATTTTTCTCCAAAGATCTTTAGCCTTCATTCTTCTAAATAATCTAATCTTGCCTTCATCAGCTAATCTTTCATAGTCTTTATAGGCTGTATTAAATGTTTGTCCGTAAATATGATGTAAGTCAGGAGTCTCATCTGGAGAGAATAATGTCCAATCACCATCTTGCCTAACTCTTTCCATAAATAAATCTGGAATCCAATTAGCAGTATTCATATCATGAGTTCGTCGTCTCTCATCTCCTGTATTCTTTCGTAGCTCCAAGAAATCTTCAATATCTATATGCCAAGTCTCCAGATAAACCACAGCTGCTCCTCGCCTTTTTCCACTACGATTAATAGCAGCGGTAGTATCGTTAGCGACCTTTAAAAATGGTACTATACCTTGACTTTCCACACCAGTCCCCTTAATTAGAGCCCCAATACCTCGTAAGTTAGTAAAATCGGTTCCAATTCCACCAGACCATTTTGACATTTGAGCATTATCTCCTATTACTTTAAAGATATGACCTAAATCATCTTCCACAGTATTCAAATAACAAGATGATAATTGAGGATGATTGGTACCTGAATGAAATAGGGTTGGTGTAGATGGAACAAAATACATCTGAGACATAATTTCATAAAAATCTACAGCTTTTTGTTCTCTGACTTCAGGTTTTTCTACCAAAGCTAACCCCATCGCTACTCTCATCCAAAATCCCTGAGGAGTGTCAAACATTTTCTTAGTAATTGGATCTTTGATAAAATACCTATCATACAAAGTTTGAATTCCCAAGAATTTGAATAAACCATCTCGTTCTGGTTTAATTTTGCTAGCCAACCATTCTAGATTATAGTCAAGCATATCCTTACTCAAGAGATCAACCTCCACAGCAGCTTTCACATTATTCACAAAAGAGTTCTTATATAGGGTATCTAGATTTTCATAATCTAGATCTTCCCCAATCACATTCTCATAAATGGTATTCAAAAGCAATCTAGCTGCCAACACTGAATAAGCTGGATCTCTATCAATATAAGACCTAACCGTCATAATCATAATCTGGGCAATTTCCTTAGTAGTCATCCCATCATAAATACTATTCTCTATCCCTGATACAATCAGATTCATATCAATATCATTTTCTAAATCCTTAAGATGATAAGATAAAGTTTTAGTAATATTATATCTATTAAAAGATACCACTTCTCCAGAAGCTTTACGAACTTTGAGAGTAGGATGAGCTCCTTCTAACTTAGCTTGTTCTTCTCTACGAGCATCATCATGAGCTTTACGATATAGAATATAACCTTTAGCTACATCATAGAAACCTCTTTCCATTAACTTTTTCTCAACAATATCCTGTACCATTTCAACTGTAGGATAATTATCTACGAATTGTTCATCTAATGTATGTACTACGGATTCAGTAACTCCATCTACTTGCTTTGCTTCCTCTGCTGTGAAGTTTTGCTTTACATCTAAGAAAGCCTTGCTGATTGCTTTCCAAATTTTAGCCTGATTAAATTCGACAATAGATCCATCTCTTTTGGTGATTTGTGTGACTGCCATATCTGTATATATTATATTTATCTAATTATTATGAGCGGTAAAATTATTATATCAAAATTATTCTGTATATACAACTTTTATACTATATATAGTATAAAAAAGCTAATTTATACCACTATAGATAATTTTAAATATTGATTTTTAAAATAGTTATCCACAATCAGCAAAGTATATTATGTCACAATATTGTTTATTCAAAGCCTAATCTAATATAACTATTTATATAGTTATTCACAATATACAAAAAAGAGCCTTTTCATCGGCTCTAATTTGCAATCCAATTATCAACTAAAATTATAATTTAACCTTAATAGATGGACTTTGGGTAAGAGATAGATAGATATTCTTTACAAATTCACCCTTGACTTTTTCTGGTTGATGCTTTTGTACTTCTGATACAAAATCTCTAATATTCTTTTCTAATTCCTCAACACTGAAAGTCACATTACCTATGGCTTGATGAATTACTCCAGTTTTATCCATCCTAAACTCTGACTTTCCAGCTTTGAATTCTTGAACTACTCTTTCTACATCATCAGTCACGGTGCCATTTTTAGGAGATGGCATTAACCCTTTTGGTCCTAGAATTTTAGCCACAGGAGCTACAAATCTCATAAAATCAGTGGTTGCTATAATTACATCATAGTTAATGCCACCAGACTGTTTAATCTCATCAACAATCTCTTTACCTCCAACTCTATCTGCTCCAGCTGCTTGAGCTTGTTTTAATTTAGACTCATCTTCAGTAAGTACAAGTACTGTTTTTCCCTTAGCAACTGGTTTACTAAAGATAATACCACCTCTAACTGACTGAGGCCCTTTGGTACCTTTGAGATTAGCTTTAATATGAATGTCTACACTTTCAGTGAATTTAGCTCTAGACAAACTTAGAACTAATTCTACAGCTTCAGTAACGGGATATACTTTGGTACGGTCTATCTTTTCTAAAATGTTGCGATATGATTTAGATCTCATAATTATTATAGTTATGTAGTACTAACGAATATTATAAATATAATACTCTCCTACTCTGTTATTTCAATTCCCATTGAGCGGGCAGTTCCTTCTACTATCTTTGTAGCAGCCTCCAGATTAAAGGCATTCAAATCTGGCAACTTATGCTCAGCAATAGCTGATACTTGAGATTTAGTTAGTTTACCAACCTTAGCTTTATTTGGAGTAGCAGAACCTTTAGCTAATTTCAACTCTTTTTTAATCAAAGCTGAGACTGGAGATATTTTTAATACAAAGTCAAAGGTTCTATCATCATAGATTGTGACTTCTACAGGCACAACATCTCCCATTTGATCTCTAGTATCATCATTAAATTTGATACAAAATTCTTGCAACTTAATTCCATGGGGGCCCAAAGCAGTTCCAACTGGTGGAGCTGGTGTAGCCTGACCTCCTTTTACTTGTAGCTTAACTACTGATTTAATCGGCTTACTCATATAATCTATTCCCTATTATTACATAATATAAAAACAATTATAACATAAATATATTATTTTGTGAAGAGGTTGTACTAGATGAGATGATCGTAGACAAATTGCTAGATAAAAAGTCAAGAAATGAAAGAAATACATAGAGTATCAGATAATTCACTGTCCTCCTTTGGAGGAGGTGGCACGAAGTGCCGGTGGTGGATATTAAGTTTAATATTATTACAAGTAATAGTTTGTTTTAGTATTTTAAATATTATCCACCCTCCCCCTACGGGGGCTCCCTCCAAAGGGAGACAAAATAAATTTCAACCTTAGAACATTGTCTACGATGTTTCTCATCTTTTTCAGAGAGGATATATATACCAATTTTATAACAACATTAACCTATTTTTTCTGACAGGCCTTAATAAATCCTTTAAATAATGGATGTGGGTTGAGTGGATGTGAGATTAATTCGGGGTGGAATTGAGTTGCTATGAAAAATGGATGATTTTCTAACTCTATTATCTCTACTAAATTATTATCTGTATTGATCCCGGCAATTGTCAGTCCAGCTTGCTCTAATTGGTCTCTATATTGATTATTTACTTCATAGCGATGTCTATGTCTTTCTACAATTTGAGATGAATTATATAGTTTACGAGTTAAAGTTTTAGGTGCTATATCACAGCTATATTCACCTAATCTCATTGTACCTCCCATTACACCTTCTTGAATATTGATATCCTGCCCTTCCATAGTTGTAATAACTGGATTTTCTGTTTTATCATCAATTTCACTAGTATGTGCATTTTTAATTTTAGCTACATTACGAGCAAATTCTACTACGGCTAATTGCATTCCGTAACACAATCCTAAATATGGAATTTTATTTTCTCTCACATATTGAATAGCTTTTAACTTACCTTCTACACCTCTCTCACCAAAACCTCCTGGAATAATGATACCTGCATATTGTTTAAGATTAGATAATTTTTTAGAATCAGTTTCAAATACAGAACTATCTATCCAATCTATAACTGGCTTTTGCTTATAAAAATAACTTGCATGTTTAATAGCTTCAATTACTGAGATATAAGCATCACTCAAAACAAAATTTCCACTATTAAAATATTTCCCCACTATTCCAATTTTCAACTCCTTAGTAGAGCTATCTATCTTTTGAGTAAAACTAGCCCAATCTTTTAAATCTCTTTTTTTCGGTCTTAGGTCTAATTTTTTCAAGATTTTAGTGGATAAATTATCTATTTCAAAGTTAATCGGCACATGATAAATACTATCTACATCAGGAGCTGATATTACATCATCCACCGCGATATTACACATTACAGATAACTTCTGTTTTCTCACCTCATCTAATGGATGACTGGATCTTGCAACTATCATATCTGCTTGTATACCAGCACTGTTTAATAGTCTAGAAGCATGTTGAGTGGGTTTAGTTTTCATCTCCCCGAGTTTGCTAGGAATGGGCAAATAACTAACTAATACAAATAATACATCTTGTGGATTTTCTAATTTTAGCAATCTAGCAGCTTCCAAAAATAACAAGTTTTCATACTCCCCAGCCGTACCTCCAATTTCAATAATTGTAATATCCGCATTATGTGTAGATTGAGCCTGCTTAATTCTATTTGTAACTTCATTGGGTATATGGGGCACTACACTTACACATTTACCTCCAAATTTGAGAGTTCGTTCTTGCTCTATTACTGATTGATAAACTGAACCAGTCGTCATATAATTGGTTCGTGTTAACTGAGTGTCAAGAAATCTCTCATAATTCCCCATATCCTGATCACAT
The DNA here is from genome assembly GCA_964646465.1 of uncultured Candidatus Saccharibacteria bacterium. Lineage (GTDB taxonomy): Bacteria > Patescibacteriota > Minisyncoccia > SW-4-49-11 > SW-4-49-11 > CALRBF01. The sequence goes on from CAZYEN010000009.1 coordinate 24,408, forward strand.
TCCAAACCATCAGCTAATACAAATGTCTCACCATGCTCCAATGGATTCATAGTTCCAGCATCCACATTTACATAAGGGTCAATTTTGACTGTAGTAACTTTAAATCCTCGCGATTGTAAGATTAAAGCAATAGAGGAAGTGGTAATTCCCTTTCCCACTCCTGACATTACACCGCCCACTACAAAAATATATTTGGGATTTAATTTCTTTACTTTATTATTTTTCCGACTTGACATAGAGTATAATCTTAGTTTTGATAGTAGATGTGAGTTGAATATCTATATTATATTGTCCTAACTCCTTAATTGGACTAGTTATTTGTATCATTGACTTATCTAATAATTGTTTAAATTTTACATTTAATGGCTCTAGAATATCTACCTCTTTAATAGCTCCAAATAAATGACCCTCTGCATTAGATTTTACGGTTAATATCAACTCGTAATTTTCTAATTGTGACTGTAGATTTTGTAAGTCTAATAATCTCTCTTGGTCTATTATTTGTTTTTTAGATTTATTAGCCTTATATTTAGATATTTCTTGGGCAGTAGGAATAACTCCTAGTCGTTTCTTTAATAAAAAGTTTCTGCCATAACCTTCAGCCACTGAGACTAATTCTCCTTTTCTACCAACCTTATCTACATTTGAAGTTAAAAGTATTTGCATATTTTAATGTATTATCCTAAATTCATCTTTTCCCAAACTTATATACTCTTTATTATCCCAAACCTCAGACACATTGTCAACGCGAGACAACCTAGAACCTTTTGATACTTCTTGAATTAAAGTCTGCAATTTATTTTTATCTCCCCAAGCCTCCACCTTTACAGTCCCATCTGGTAAATTTTCTACCGTGCCAATAATACTAAGTGATTTTGCTATTTTGACCACAAAAACTCTAAACCTAACCATTTGAACTCTACCTGAGACTATTAACTGTAAGTGTTGCATAGACTAACCAATAATTAAATTAGCAAGTCCATATATAATTGGAGTAATTAAACTAAATCCGAAAAATACAAAAATTAGAACTATCCACATACCTTGTTGCTCCAATACAGCATAAAATTCACTTCGAAGAAATTTATCCGGTAGGAAGGGAGTAATAATTTTAGAGCCATCTAATGGGGGGATTGGGACTGAATTGAATACAGCTAACACAACATTTATAACTACAGCTATTACAAACAATTGCCCCATTTCTGTAGGAATAGATGTAAAAATTAAAGCTACTCTATAAAAGACTCCTAATAAAATAGCTAAAACCAAATTAGAGGCCGGCCCTGCCAAAGCTACCAAGGCTGGAGCCCATTTTTGGTCTCTCAACAGATAAGGGTTAAATGGCACTGGCTTAGCATAACCAAATACAAAGGCTCCTCCACTGGCAAGCCCCATCAATAGTGGTAAAATAACTGAACCATAGATATCAATATGAGGAATAGGATTCAAAGTCAGTCTACCAGCTAATTTAGCAGTAGGATCCCCAAGAGACAGTGCGACTACTCCGTGAGAGACTTCGTGAACTATAACTGCAAAAATTAGAATTATAATTTGAAATATTATTAAAGTAGTGTCCATAAATTATTGTATGAGTTGACTTTTATTCATCTAACAGTTATAATAATAACATATATTGTCATTAATCTCAATAATACTGTTAAATTTATACTATGTCTCGACGATGTGAATTACCAATTTGTACCAAGAAAGCAATGGTTGTAACTAAGCGTAAACTTTTACGTGGTAACTATAATCCAACCAGTAAACATGTTCAAAAAGTAAATGTACAACCATATACCTTGCCTGATGGAACTAAAGTAAAAGCTTGTACTACTTGTATTCGTACTATAAATAAAAGTTTACTTGCCTAAGTATTGTATTTGAATCAAAAAGAGAGTGGTTTATATAAAAACTACTCTCTTTTATTATATGATCTCCTCCTTCTCACCTAAAAATTTAGGTTGTCTATTGAGAATATGCACATCCATCCAAGCTTGAGTTCTAGCTAATATCTCTCTAAATTGAGTTCTTGCATTAAATTTCATACTAACCCCCTCAGCTACAAAACCCTCAGAATCTATACCTAAAGTTCTTGCAATATATACAGCCCTCTTTACATGAAATTCTTGAGATATAATTAATATATCATTCTGTCCGAACACATCTCTAGCCCTCATCACAGAATCTAATGTTCTAAAGCCAGCATAATCAAGGACTATATCTTCTTTTGGTATACCTTTGTCTAACAAAGCTATTTGCATAGCCTTAGGCTCATTGTAAGAAATATCAGCATTGTCACCACTAACTAAGATTTTTTTAATTTTTCCACTTTCATATAATTTAGTAGCAGCTTCAATTCTATTAATAAAAAAAGGATTTTCCTTACCCCCAACCGTCCTCGCACTAGTACCTAACACTAGCCCAACTTTATGTTCTTTGACTTTGTCTATATCTTTAAATATAAATTGGGTAGGATTATGATTGATAGTGGCATTAGTATAAGTTATGAATACAATACCACTAATCAATATGATACCTATAAATTTACGAATAAATTGAATCATATAAATAATTATATCATATAATTATGTTTTTATTGCAAGTTATTTGCAAATAGTATATAATATGTTTATAAATTATAATTTAATATTTAAAATATGAAAGTATCAAGACCATTATTAATCGCTATAATTATAATTTTAGGGGTTGGAGGAGTGCTATTAGCAAATAGACCAAATACTCAAAATCCAACCCCTAACAACCCTGAACAGGAGGTTGAAAAACCAATTATAGTAACTACTCTCTTTCCATTTTATAATTTTACAAGCCAGTTGGTAGGAGATAAAGCTGAAGTATCATTATTATTACCACCTGGGGTAGAACCACATTCTTTTGAACCTACCCCTCAAGATATAATCAAAATTCAGGAGTCTGATATATTTATTTACACTGGAGATATTATGGAGCCATGGGTTGCAGATATTGTAGCTAATATTCCAGATTCTGTGAAAGTGATTAATGCAAGTGAAGGCATTACTTTCATAGATAGTACAGATGATCATTCACATGAAAATGATCACGGTCACGAAGATGAAAAAAAAGAAAACAAATCTGGCTCTAATTTAGATCCTCATTTTTGGTTAGACTTCAATAATGCTATTATTTCTACTCAGACTATCTCAAAGGCAATCTCTAGTCTAAATATAATAGATAGTACAAACTTAGAAAACAATACTAATACTTTAATTACTTCATTAGAACAACTGGACACAGAATATAAGTCTACTTTCGATCAATGTAAGAATAAAACTATTCTCCAAGCTGGACATAGGACTTTTGAATATTTAGCCAAAAAATATAACTTACAGTATATAACTACTGAAGAATTAAGCCCTAATAGTGATACTTCCGCTAAAGATATAGCCAAATTAATTAGAGAAATTAGAGAAAATAAGTCGAAAACTGTATTCACTGAAGAATTAGTTGAGCCCAGAATTGCTAATACCATTAAAACTGAAACTGGAGCTTCAGTTTTAGTTTTAAATGGGGCTCATAACATTAGTTCTGAACAGTTCAAATCAAAAATAAGTTTTGTAGATATTATGAGACAAAATTTAGAGAATTTAAGTATTGGTCTTGAATGTAAATAAATGCTATAATAATTTATAGTATGAAAAATCCAATTATATCTATTCGTGACTTATCTGTAGAGTTTAATAATATTAAAGTATTAGACAATATTAATCTTGATATTTATCAGGAAGACTTTATTGGTATTGCCGGTCCCAATGGAGCTGGCAAATCTACTTTAATTAAGACTTTACTAAACCTAAATAACTACACTGGTGAAATTAAACTTTGGGATATGCCATTAAATAAATTCAAAAATTGGAATTATATTGGTTATTTACCTCAATCGCTCAACCAATATTCCCATCAGTTCCCTGCTACTGTTGAGGAAATTGTATCATTAGGTTTGATATCTTCTCTGACATGGCCTCGTATATTAGATACAAAATCTATAAAAAAAGTGAATGACATTCTGAATGAACTTGAAATTAATAATCTTGCTAAAACTTCAATTCATGATTTATCTGGAGGACAAAGACAAAGAGTCTGGTTGGCTAAAGCTCTAGTTTCACAACCAAAAGTATTAATTCTGGATGAACCAACTAATGCTCTTGATCCTGAAATCAGAAAAGTATTTTATCAACAGATTACTACATTATATAAAAAAGGGGTAGCTATTATATTAATCACTCATGATACTAGTGATATAGGGAATTATGCAAAAAAACTACTATTATTAGATAATAAAGTTATCTTTTGGGGTGAGTTTGGTGATATTTGCAACTCTAAGGAAATGAGTAATTACTTTGGTGAGGAAGCCAAGCATATTATTTGTCATCAACATGAGTAATTTAATTAATATATTACAATATCAATTTATTGAAAGAGCCATTATTGCTGGATTATTCCTAGGAGTTGTCTGTGCTGTGATGGGAGTATTTTTAGTGTTAAGAAAAATGTCATTAATTGGAGATGGACTTGCTCATATTAGCTTTGGGGCTATTGCAATAGGGCTTGTATTTGGGTTTTATCCCCTAGTTATTGCTCTTCCCTTAGTGATTATAGCTTCACTACTAATATATGCATTAACTCGTAATCACATTATAGAAGGAGATGCTATTATTGGAATTCTAGCCTCTCTTGGGCTTGCGATCGGAGTAATTTTATCCAGTATTGCGACAGGATTTAATGTAGATATATTTAGTTATTTATTCGGTAATATCTTAGCCATCACCCAGCAAGAGCTAAACTTTGTAATTATAGGATCCATCATTATAATAACCATCTTAATACTATTTTATCAGGAATTTATGGCAATTTCATTCAATCCTGAACAAGCTAAAATTAGTGGAATTCCTGTGACTATATTAGATATTTTATTTTCCATAATAACAGCTATAACTGTCATTATGAGTGTAAAATTAGCAGGAGCCTTATTAGTCTCTGCTTTAATTATATTACCAGCTAGTTCAAGCCTACAAGTTGCAAAAAGCTTTCAAAATACAATTCTTTTTACTATTCTATTTGCATTGATTAGTATTATCATTGGTATAGCGATATCCCTAATCATTAATATACCAACTGGAGCTACTATTGTTACTGTCAATGCTGCAATTTTCTTTTTTATACTTTTAATAAAGTTACTAAAATCTAACCAATAGGAATATGCAAGGTAAACATAGTCCCCTCACCTTCTTTTGATTGTACTTGAATAGTCCCATTATGTAATTCTATTATGGCTTTTGTTAAAGTTAAACCAAGCCCCCTACCTCCGGTATGTTTTGATCTAGAGGAATCAACTCTATAAAATTTATCAAAAATTCTATGTATTAAATGTTCAGGAATTCCAATACCATTATCCCTGATATACATAGTAAAAAACTTTTTATGGATTTTAGTCTCAACTTCAATTTCACTATTATCTTTAGAATATTTGATAGCATTTTCTATAATATTTTCTACTGCTTGAGTAATAAGAATAGGAACTAATTTTATTTTTTTATCTAAATTTTTACCTTTGAGCATAATATTTATATTCTTTTGTGGAGCTTTATTATTAATATTATGTAAAGTTGTATTTAAAATAGATTGTATACTTACATATTCAAACTGCAAATGTTCTTTAGATAGAGATAATAGTGACAAATCATTAATCAAATCGTTTAAATAATCAACTTTATTTTGAATTTCATGTAATAATTTGGAGTTGTCTTGACTTAATTTAGTATCAGTTAAGATTAAATCTGTCTTTGCCATTATAACTGAAAGTGGTGTTTTTAGCTCATGAGAAGCATATTCTATAAACTCTTTTTGAGAGCGAAAACTTTTGCCTAATCTTAATAACATTTCATTAATAGACGATATCAATTCTTGTAGCTCTTCATCAATATGGGGATATGATATCTTCTCCATTGACTCGGCCTGAATAGCTTTAATCTGTTTATTAATATCTTTAATCGGACTTAATACTTGAGCCGAAATAGCATTACCTCCTACCAAAGATAATGCCACCAAAATAGCAAAGATAAAAAAAGAACTTCTCCTAATCGTAGATAAATCACTTTGTCTAATATCTCTAATAACTTCAATAAATTTATCTTGAGGAAATGCACCGTCTCGCAACTCAGAGAAAACTGTACTATATTGTGATAACCCATCTATACCTAATTCTGTTCTATCATAGTATCGAACTACCAATAAATTTAAAGTTATAATTATAATCAAACTTAATAATACAAAAAGACCTGTATAATACATTGTTAGCCTGAATTGTAGTGTATGAATATAATTTAACATATATAAAATTATAACATAGAAAATAGAGAAAGTGAGACTTTCTCTATTTTCAGCTCCCCACCAAGGAGAGTATTTATCTTATATTGAAGATATTGGATTAATTACTATGTGTAGAAAGGGAGCTATATTATTGACTTTAAGTTGATTGCAATAAATTATATCTAATATTGACTAGGTTTGCCTTTCCATACTCTTTGAGCACCATCTTTTTTATGAATAATATGTTGACCTAGAATATGCTTTTGATTACTGAGAATACTTCTACTATGAGCCTCACCAAGTACCCTCATTTTACTTTGGACAAAATGTTTCTGGTATCTCATATTGTTGTCTCTTAGTTAATACAGAATCATTAATTGATTCTATATATACTATAGATAATGATGGGTGAAGTTAATGTGAAGATATCTATAATATGCCATACCCCTTCCCTTTTACGGTTTTTATTATCTTTTTCTTTGGATCTATCTTTTTTCTCAAAGTCTTAATATGGGTTTTGACCGTATCAGAAAGCATGTCCACCGAATCATCCCAAACATGCTCTAAGAGTTCTTCAGCTGAGATAATCCGATTTTGATTACGAATTAAATATTCTAATAATCGCATCTCTTTAGTAGATAATTCAATTACCTTATCTTTATGCATCACTCTATTTTGGGCAGGAATAACCTCATAATCATCTAGATATAAACTATGATTTTTATTATCTGAAAATCTCCTAATCACCGCCTCAATACGTGCTACAACCTCCGCTAAATGAAATGGTTTCGTCATATAATCATCAGCCCCATGCTTAAATCCGTCCAACTTATCATAGATTTGAGAACGAGCAGTAAGCATAATCACCGGCACAATATTCCCAGCCTCTCTAATATCATTAATAATCTCCATTCCATCTTTACCTGGAAGATTAAGGTCCAAAATACAACAATCATATTGATTTAATTTTAAGGCCGAAAATCCAGTATTACCATCATATCTAACATCCACTGCAAAGCCTTGTTTCTCAAGATAAATTTTGAGAGTATCGGCAATATCCATTTCATCTTCTATGATGAGTATTCTCATAAGTTATTCATCGTAATTATCCAAGTATTCGTCCATATCATTCTCTGAATTAGAGACATCTTCCTTCTGAAATGAACCTGGTTCATATTCTGGAGGAGCATAAATAGTATATAATTTAAGCTCTCCCTCAGAATCATTGATAATATTATGCTTCACCCCTGCTGGAGAAAAAATACAATCTCCGACTTCAATTTGACCATCTTCCCCTGGCATCTCTAATCTACCAGTGCCATCCACCACCACTGTAATCTGGTCAACTTCACCATAGACTTCCTCCCCTACATCGTCACCGGGATTTAAATTCATCAAAACCAACTGACTATCCGCCCCAGTCGCAATAACCTTACGATAATCTGTATTTGCTTGAGTTTGGGCAATGATATCTATTTTCATATTATATAACATTAATTCTATATATACCATATCATATTCTAAGCTAAATCTCAATTTTTATATAGGAATAATAAATGGTTAAAAGATTGGTGAATAAATAATTTTATATATAATCCTCTCTTAGGGGAGATGAACCTAGGCTGGAGGATGACTTCAAGATTGCTAAAATTGTAGAAGAATTATGTTCTAAGTTTACTGCTTGAGAGGGGTTCATTCTATACAATTTATACACTATTAAACACCCAAGCCCCATATGATAATGGAATTTCTAAACTAACTAGCTTCCCTAACAATAAGTTGACTTTCAGCGTATCACACAGCGGAAGCCACTAGAGACGCTAGAGGTGGTAGGAGCCGTATCATCTAGAGCCAGAGTAAAGATTCCTGCATAAGACAAAACACCACCGCGGAGGAATTCAAAAGTTGTTGCACCTGTAACTATACCTGCATAATATTGTCCTACATTCTCATTACTTCCTATAGCTGTGTCCCAGTTAGGGTTACTTGGTCTTATTAAATCATAGCTTAAGATTCCAAAGTTATTTATAGATGACCAATTTTGAAAAAAATTTCCTGAGCTAGTATTAGGCTTGTTTTGTCCTTGTATTGTATCGTTTGTCCATTCCCATACATTTCCACTTAAATCCCAGATTACCTCTCCGTTGCTTAACGTATGAGTTCTTCTCTCTATACTTGGGCTGGTATTTCCTGTTCTAAAGTATGGATCATTATCTGTACTGGCTTCTAAAGCTCCTGCTGGACTATTGTCACTATGGCCTCTCCATAGTCCTCCACTTCCTACTGTTCCTCCGGTCCAGTTTACCCCTTGTGCTTCTATGTTCCTTGCTATGGTCATCCATTCGGCATTACTTATTAAACTTGCTCCTGCTGTTGTACAATAGCTAGCTGCTGTGGTTGGACGCATCTGTGCTATTGGGAATCCACTGGCTACACTTGCTACTATTCTTCCATTTGCACTGATGGTGGCTGTTGTGTTGTTTGCTATTGTGTTCGATCCTGTATTAGGAGTGGTCAACCCTACTGTTGGGTCGATTGTTGCTACTGCCTTGGCTTCATATTTCATTACACAAAAATCTTTTGTCTGATATAGGCTATTTCCTGGTACTTTTATGTAGCCTGTTGGACAGCTGAAGTTTGCTGCTGTCTCTGTTGTATTTACATACACTCTTCCATCATTACCTCTTGCTACTGTATATGTTGTACTTGATGGTATTGCTGTTATATATGTTGGGACTAAATCTCTTAAATCTGCTTTACCGCTACAGTCTGTTGCTCCTCCTGTTTGTTCACTTCCTGTTTTACATATCTCTCTTTGCGTCTCTATCACACTACCTGGATAGCTCCCTGTATCTATTATGGATTGTTGTAATGCCTTCTCTAGTGCATTCTTCTCACTATTTACTGCTGCTTGTCTCGCTTGATTTATTTGTCTTGTTGGATTGATTGCTACTAATACTATGGCTGCTAATATTCCTATTGTTGCTATTACTAATAATATCTCTAATAAGGTAAAGCCTCTCCTTACTATTTTTTTGTTTTTGTTCATATTTATGAATTTTATTATTGTTAATTGTTTTACAATATATTTTATACATACCTTTAACTATACCATATTATCTACTTTCTTGCAGTTCTTGAACGGTGGATATGTTTAAAAGTATGAATAGGTTTTCTAACTTTATTCAAAATATAAAATATTTAGCTTAATAAACTTGGAATTTGATTAGAATCTAGTGAAGCTCCGCCTATTAAAAATCCTGAGATTGAGTTGATATTTTTTAATTCGTCTATATTATTCTTATTGACGCTACCTCCATATAAAATTTTACATGTTGTACCTAATTCTGTAGCGACCATGTCCTGAAAAGTTTTTTTAATAAATATACTAACCATTTCTATATTATCTAGACTTGGGATTATACCACTACCAATAGCCCAAATGGGTTCATAGGCTATTAGAATGTTTTTATTTACTAATAATTCTTTATTTGGGGAGATAATATCGTATAATTCTTGCTTGATTAGATCTATATTTATTTCATTGGTTTGAGGCTTTGCTTCATAGCCTAGACAAAGAATAGGAGTTAGATTATATGTGAGTACTTGTTGTAATTTATTCGCTATATCTTGGCTTGTATATTGTTGATATTTTCTAGTTTCTGAATGTCCTATTAGTGCATATTCTAAACCTAGATTACTTATCATCTCAGCAGATAACTGTCCTGTATAAGCTCCGCTGGAAGCATTAGATATATCTTGTACTCCTATGGAGGCAAATATATTAGACTGTTTTTGTTGTAATAAGTTAATATAAATACTAGGTGGTAAAATTATCAGTTCGGATCTACCTACGGCTACAGACTCAGCCTCAATTACTTCTATGATTTTATGTACCTCATCTAGTGAGCTAGGATTCATTTTCCAATTAAAGACTATTGTTTTCATAATATTTTAGTATAAACTAAACCTAATAATAGTATACCAAGAATTAGACGATATGCAACAAACACTTTAAATGATTGTTGTTGTATAATCTTATATAGAATATGAATTGTGAAATAAGTTACTATACCAGAGGTTATAAAGGCGACTAAGCTAGCAAATGAGTAGCTATATGTTGTGATAAAATCTGGCAAGGTAGCTACGGTAGCTAAAAATATAACAGGAGCTCCTAATAGAAAAGCAAAAGCTGCACTATCTTTGCGATTCAAGCCCACAAATAAAGCTCCTGTCATCACAGAACCAGTTCTAGAAAACCCTGGGATAAATGATAAAACTTGAAAAAAACCAATGATGAGTATGTTCAGAGGATGGATTGTCTTCATTGATTTCTTTTGTACTCCAATTTTATCTGCTACACCTAGCAATACGCCTCCAATAATCAGAGCTATAGCTATAATCAGAGGTGTGCGAGCATTAGTTTCAATCCAATTTTGACTAAAATATCCGATTAATAATGCTGGGAATGTTGCTATTATTAAAAATAATGACAGTTTAAAAGATTGTAAGGATTCTTGGTAAAATTTAGTGTCTTTGGAATAGGCGGTTTCTATTTTGTTAAACCTAGGTATATATTTTTTTATATGAGATCTGGTAGATAGATATACACTACCTCGAATTTTCATAAAATTTAGTACTCCTATTATTAAATTTAGCCAAATATCCCAAAAATATATTATGATAGCAATTAAACTCCCAAAATTCATCATCACTTCAAAAGATAAGTTATCTGTTCCAATACCCATTATTTTTTGGGCCAAAATTAGATGAGCGGTACTAGATATTGGTAGCACTTCAGTTACACCTTGTACCAGACCTAAGATAAAACCATCTAAAATAGTCATAATTTTTCTAAATAAGCTTGTACCTCTTGCCAAGTCTCAAACTTATGAGCATTAATATTATTAGCTTGAAATAAGTCAATAGTTTCTGGAGTATCATCTAGGAATACATCTATATCTAAATCCTGAGCTAACTTCAATTTTCTCTCAGCAAATCCATTTTTCAAACCAACACAATAAAGGTCATTATATTCTATATTAGCTATATTTTTTAGCCATTGTGCCGTATATGGATACATAGCTTCTGGTCTGGCTGTAATTATAGAGATTTTATGTTTAGAAGCAATTGCTCTAGCTATATCTATATTATCTTGTAATGGCTGAGTGAGAGTCCAGTTTTCAATCACCTTGGGAAAATATTTTTGTAATAAGGCAAATATACCTCTAACACCTAGTCTTGAAACATGAGTGTAGTCTCTTTTAGTAAGAACACCATCAATATCATATCCTATATGCATAGCTTAAATTTTATCTAAAGCTTTTTTGGCCGCATCTTGTTCAGCTTTTTGCTTCGAGCTTCCTCTACCTTTCGAGTACTCTATTGAGTCTATATAAACCATAACCTCAAAGATTTTATTATGATCTGGACCTTCTTCTGAAATAACTTTATAATGCGGCGTAATATTAAACTTTTCCTGAGACTTTTCTTGCAATAAACTTTTAGAATCAATAAAAGATTGCTCGGCAATAATTGTATCTAAATCTAGTATAATAAAATCTTCAATAAATTTTTGAGCCACTTCATAACCACCATCCAATCTTAAGGCTGCTATAATAGCTTCAATAGCATTCGCTGTGATATATGCTTTAGCTGTAGCATCGTTTTTTTCTCCTTTAGATATATTAAGATATTGATTCAATTGAATTTTATCTGCTACTTGAGCTAAATGTGCTCCTCTTACCAAAGCTGCTCTTAAGTTAGTTAATTCACCTTCATTCTTATCAGTATAATTATGAAATAAATAAGCAGTAACAATATCTTCCAAGACTGCATCTCCATAAAATTCCAATCTCTCATTATGACCTAAAGTAAATTGGGGGTTCTCATTTAAAAAAGAGCGGTGAGTCAAAGCCTGTCGTAACAGATCAATATTTTGGAATGTATACCCTATTTTATCTTGCAAGTCACTCAATGAAATCATACTACTGACTCTACTTTGTCTTTGTAAAGACCACCTAAAACTCCATTTACAAATTTACCAGCTACAGGACCACTAAAGGCTTTAGCTAATTCAATAGCTTCATTGATAGCTACTTTTGGAGGAATATCTTTGTCATTATAATACTCAATTTCGTAAATAGCTAATCTCAAAATACTTCTTTCTACAGGAGCAATAGTTTCAACAATCCAGCCCGTGGCATACTTTGTTATAGCTTCGTCTATTTGTATTTTATTTTGTAATACTCCAGATATAACTTCTTTAATATAAGAGATATCCTCTATACCTACTGACAATCTATAAAGTGATTCTTGAATAATATCCCACAAATTTTCACTTTCCCACAGATCAGACACATCAATTTGATAAAGTGTTTGCATTGCTACTGACCTCATAAGGTGACGATTTGCCATATATTTTTTTATTAGGAGCGATTTTTATAATTTTTTATAATATTGATCTAACCATTAGTTCTAGTTAAAAACTTTTTCAAACGATGAGATACTCCTCTAACTTTAGCTTCTACTTGTTTTAAAGCATGATGAGAACGGTTTTTACCAGTTCTACTATGATTGTGTCGTTTCTTAGGTACTGCCATATAATATAATTACTTAATTAGTATTAATTATACAGCATTATTCTTGTTTTTGTCAATATTTGATTTGTAATTAGATATTAAGAGGATATATTCTATAGTTGCCTTATAAATTCTTCTAATTCTTTTAGGCTCTTGGATAAGACGATATAGCCACTCTAAACCTAGTTTTTGCATCCATTTTGGGGCTCTTTTTTGACTACCTGCTAAAAAGTCAAAGGTACCTCCAATACACATGATTATACCTTTATGATCATTATTTATAAAGTATTGTTTTAATTGTGAGGCAAAAATTTCTTGTTTAGGATAAGACAAAGCTATTAATATTATATCCGATTGAGTTTCCAAAACTTGTTGAAATAAAACTTTATCATTGAGAGATATTTTTTTAGAATATGTGCCTGTAATATGAATTCTAGAATAAGTATTTTCAATATAATCTTGCACTTTTTCGGGAACAGCTCCCTCACCTCCCAATAAATAAACTCTACTTTTTTTCTTATGAGCCAAATCTAAAACATCATAAATTAAATCTGAACCACTAATTTTTTCTGTAAATACCGAATATAAATTAAGATCTCTATTAATAATGCCTAACAGAGATATAATTAAATTATTCCACTTACCAGCCAAATAAGCTCCCGCCCACAATATACCAATTCCATCTGGAATTCTAATTTCACTACTATTCAAAGCTTTTCTAAATTCAAAATTATATTCTGCCTCAACTATAAACTCAGAATATGGAGTAACTAATTGCAAAATTTTATTTTTTTCAATAGCCTTATTAATTCTAGAAATCACCTCTCTGCGAGTCAATGTATCTACTTCAACACTAGCAATTTTAACTGACATACTAAATTCTTACTCTTTTTCAAATAAAGACTTAACTGATATATTTTGAATAGGCTGTTTTACTAAAGGAAGAACTCTATTTTGAATATTAGACTGTAATGATGGCCTAGTTTCGTCTTGAAATAATATTCCTATTGGGAATTTTTGTCCCCCCTCAATTTCCATAGATTTTTTCATTGCCCTAAACCTATTATCTGGTCTATATGGAGTTGTCGTAATATCATATATTCTCTTAGAATAATATTCATAAGTATTAATATAATTATAAGTGACACAAGGCTGATAAATGTCTACCAATGCAAATCCAGGATGCAGAATAGCTGACTTAATAATTTGAGCTAGGTGTAGTGTATTACCAGCAAATCCAGCTGAAACAAAAGTGGCTTGAGCTGTTAGAGCTAATAGAGATGGATTAAGTGGTGTTTCATAGGAGCCTTCTGGAGTGGTAGAGCTTTTATATCCAGGATCTGAGGTAGGAGAAGTTTGCCCAGTTGTCAATCCATAGACCTGATTATTATGTAAAATGACAGCTATATTGACGTTACGCCTACAGGCATGTAGAAAGTGTTGCAACCCCTCCCCTAATAATCCTCCGTCACCACCAACTACAATAACAGTTAAGTCTGAATTGGCCATTTTTACTCCCTCAGCAATTGGGATAGACCTTCCATGCAAACCACCAAAACCATTATAATCTGTCCAGTAGGCTAACTTACCAGAACAACCAATATCTCCTACTAAAACTACTTTATGTGCTGGTAAGTTTAACTCTTGCAAAGCATTTTTAAGAGCTACCCAAATCCCATAATTACCGCAACCAGGGCACCAATTTGGAGTGGATTGAGTATAATGTGATGATAAATCTTTTTTTGATTTCATATTTTAAAACATTTTATTACGGATAATTTTAGCAATTTCATTTGGATAGAATGGATGCCCATCATATTTTAAAAGTGAATGCTCCGGCTCAAAGTTAAAATATTGTTTTAAAAGACCTGCGAATTGTCCTGTAGCATTATTCTCCAAAACAATAGAACGTTTAATTTTATTCAATAATGGTTGAGTTTTAGATATATTAAATGGATAAATATAATTAAAATGCATTACATTAGCTAAGATATTATGTTCAGCCAATAATTCTGTTGCTTCTATAGCCGCCCATTTAGTAGACCCCCAACTAATTAAAGTAATATCTGCATTACTATTTCCATACATTTTAGGTTTAGGTATTGATGGTAACATACTTTTTTCTTTTCGCATTCGCTTATCCATCATTTTAACTCTATTTTGAGAATCTTCGCAAATTTCACCATATTCATTATGCTCATCCGAACCACTATGAAAAGTAATTCCTTTAGAGCCTGGTAATGCCCTTGGAGATACTCCGTCCTTAGTGAATAGATATCTTGCATAAGTATCTGCTGATCCAATTTCATTTTTATTATTGATTAGAACACCTCTCTCTACATCTATTGCATCTAAATCTATATCTTTAGGAAATATCATTTGAGAAGTCGCCAAATATTTATCTGTCAAAACAATGACTGGTAATTGATATAAATCTGCTAGATTAAAGGCCTCCTGTATTAACTGATATAACTCTACAGCGTCCCCAGGAGCCAATACAACTCTAGGAAATTCCCCTTGTGAAGCATGTAGGACAAATCTTAAATCAGACTGTTCAGTTTTAGTTGGCAACCCAGTACTAGGACCTCCTCTCATAGCATTAATTACTACTAAAGGAGTTTCTGTAATTCCAGCTAAACCTATAGCTTCTACCATTAAGGAGAAACCCCCACCAGATGACATTGTAAGAGCTCTGGCTCCTGAATAAGAGGCTCCGATAGTCATACAAATAGCCGATATTTCATCTTCAGCCTGCTTGGCAATAATACCATATTTATCTGAAAAAGTTGCTAAATGATCAAATATTGGAGTAGCTGGAGTCATAGGATATGCAGCCGTAAATTTAACTCCTGCCCGAATCGCTCCGAAGGCTAAAGCTTGACTACCATCAATAGAATAATAAACTTTAGCATCTCCTTTTTTTAATGGATGAGTGAACAAATTATCATAATTATCCTCAGCATATTCATAGCCCTGCTTCATAGCGATAATATTATCATCTACAATTTGCTGACTTTTTTTCTTGAATTTTTTCTCTATTATTTTAGCATAAGTGCCTAGTTCCCAACCTAAAACATAGTGTAGTACAGCAATAGCAGCAGTATTAGCATATCTGGTAGATTTATTGATATTTTTCGATATAGAGTTAAAGGGGACTCCAACAGCAAAAAAAGGTTGATTTTTATTAGGTTTTAAGCTAATTTCTTTTTTAACAATATCAATATCATAAATTAGAACTCCCTTTTTTACAATTTCATCCCAATGTATATCTATACTCTCAGTATCAAGAGTAATTAAATAATTAATATCTTCAACGGGAGCAAAGACAGGTTTATTGGACACTCTAATAAAAACGACATTATGACCTCCCTTAATTAAGCTGGGATAATCAACCCATACAAAGCTATATAAACCAATATTTTGGACAATCTGTTGAATGAAATCTCCCATACTCAAAACGCCTTGTCCGGCCTTCCCAGAGATTGCAATCACAAATTCATTTTTTAAATTCATACTTTTATCTTTATATTTCAATATTTATCTATTATACCACAAAGATATATATTTTGCCAAATATTGCTTTTTTAAGAAAAATCATTATAATAGTATAAGTATAGGGCGCATAGCTCAGTTGGTAGAGCAGAAGACTCTTAATCTTTTGGTCGGAGGTTCGAGCCCTCCTGCGCCCACCCGAATGAATATTCAATAGAATTAGACTGAAATATGCAAGATATAACTCCAGATCAGATAGAGTTCACAAAACCACAATTAATTATACAGCAACAGTTCTTTGACCATCGGGGCAAATTTTTACCTACCCCTACTGACTCTAGATGGATACAAGATAATGTTTCCACCTCCAAAAAGGGTACTTTCAGAGGAATGCATTTCCAAGTTGGCAATTATTCACAAGCTAAGCTAGTAAGAGTATTATCTGGTAGCGTAATTGATATAATAGTAGATTTACGTAATCACACTGACAATAAAAATTATCTTAATGTATATTATTATTATTTAGCTGGATTTGATAATGCCCATAATCACTACTCTCTATATATACCCAGAGGCTTTGCACATGGGTTTATAGCATTAGAAGATAATACTGTTTTTAACTATCTAGTGGATAATCTCTACGATCCAGAATCAGATCGAACAATCAACTATAAAAGCTTTCCTTTTATAGTTGAGACTGCCAATAGATTTGGATTTAGTGAAACTGAGCTGTTAATATCTCCAAAAGACCATAATGCACCAATGTTAGAGGATTGGTTAGAAAAAAAAGAAATAGATACATTTGAATTTTAAATATAATAAAAATCTTAACACATAATAATTACTTGTAAAAAAATTGCTTTATGCTATAATTTATTTAGATTATTGTGCCTTCATTTTGTAATTATGCAATGCATCATAATATATCGTATTATTAACTAACTTTGGACAGACTATCAATATGGCAGACAATATTAATATAATGGAGGAATTACTCCATAAAAACCCCTTAGACTTACCTGTAGTTGGAGAAGATATACAAGGTAAGGTTTTAGACATCGGAACTAATGCAATGTATATAGATCTAGGACCCATTGGAACTGGTGTAGTACTAGGTGAAGAGTTGCATGATGGCTTTGGAACTATCAAAACTTTGAAAAAAGGTGATGAAGTTACCGCTACTGTACTTACAACCAATACTACTGATGGGTACATTGAATTATCTCTCAGACAAGCTTCTGAAGATAAAGTTTGGGAAGATTTGTTTGCAAAGCAAGCTTCTGAAGAACCTGTAGATGTCAAAATTATTGATGCTAATAAGGGAGGTCTATTAATCAGCATCAATGGAATTAGTGGATTCTTACCTGTTTCTCAATTAGCTTATGATCATTATCCTAGAGTAGATGGTGGAGATAAGACTAAAATTTTAGGTAGACTAAAAGAATATACAGGAGAAACATTCAGAGTAGCTATTATTAATGTAAGTAGAGAAGAAAGTAAATTAATTGTTTCTGAAAAAGCTGCTCGTAAGAGTGAAGAGTTAAATCTAGTGAATAGCTATCAAAAAGGAGACACTATTGATGGAGAAGTAACTGGAGTTGTAGACTTTGGAGTATTCGTAAAATTTGGTAAAAATGGTCAAAAACTAGAAGGTTTAGTTCATATTTCTGAATTATCTTGGCAATTGGTAGAAAATCCTAGAGACTTATACAAGGAAGGAGATAAAGTTCAAGCTCAAGTGATTGAAATTGTTAATGGAAAAGTTTCTTTATCTATCAAAGCTTTAACTGAAGATCCTTGGAATACAATTGCTGAGAGATTCTCAGCAGACCAACTCGTAGAAGGACAAGTTGCTAGAATGAATCACTTTGGAATATTCGTACAACTTGATACAGAAGTAAGAGGTTTAGTACATAATTCTGAAATTGAAAAAGATCGCCCTAAATATACTGAATTAAAAGAAGGGACAACCGCTCAATTCAAAATATTGTCCGTAGACCCGCAAGAGCATAGAATAAGTCTAGCGCTGGCCTAAATAAATTAACCTCTATTGCTATATGAAAAAATTTACCAAAAACATTCTCTCCGGACTGTTGTCAATTTTGGCTATTATAGTAATATTTGGATATTTAGTTACTCAAAACAATAATAATGTTAGTAAGGTAGCTCTATCTGATATAGTACAGGATATTCAAAATGACAATATAAACTCCATAGTAGTTTCTAATAATAATATTAAAGCTACTCTTAAAGATGAAAATATAAAAGAAGCACAAAAAGAGCCTTCTGGAACATTTATCGAATCCTTACAAGCCTATGGAGTGTCGGAAGAAAAAATTAACAATCT
>CAZYEN010000010.1:0-27584 GCA_964646465.1 uncultured Candidatus Saccharibacteria bacterium
ACTTTTAGTAATATCAATCCCAACCTTTACTTTTGCTAGTACAGATAGCCATATTGTGTATACAAAATGTGAAGTAGACTCCTATGAAGAGCGCTTAGCGGATAACTTTTATTTAGTAGATAAATTAGATGTAAAACAAGACTGTGTATTACAATCTACACCAGATCAAAAAATATATTTAGCTACTAATGATACAAATTATATAAATCAATGGTCCCTTAAGAATACAGGTCAATCTATTTTAGGTCAAACTGGTATCTCTGGTATAGATATTGACTTTACTAATGCTTATCCTAAAATATCAAATACAGTTAATGGTAATACTAAAATCGCAGTTATTGATACTGGAGTCACCACTATTCCAGAGCTTTCAGGACAGATTATACCAGGATATAATTTTATAAATAATTCTAACAATTCGACTGATGATAATGGACACGGGACATTTGTATCAAGTATTATTGCATCTAGAGTTAATAATTCAATAGGTATCGCCGGAATTAATGATAGAGTTAACATAGTTCCGATTAAAATTTTAAACTCAGAAGGGCAGGGATTTTTATCTGATTTAGTGAAAGGTATTCAATACGCTATAGACCAAAATGTATCTATCATTAATCTTAGTTTAGCCTCCACCTCATTTGATCCAGTTTTAAATAATATTATTGAGATTGCCTATCAAAAAGGAATTATCGTAGTTGCTGCAGCTGGTAATAGTGGTACTAATATTTCATCACCTAGTGTATCTCCATTGAATAATGATGGTAATAAAAATTGGGTTATTGGTGTTGGAGCAATAGACAATAGAAATAATAGACCAGATTACTCTAATTACGGTTTAGGAATAGATGTCGTAGCTCCAGGAGACTCTATTTTAGGATATAATCATGATAATATATTACAATACCGTTCTGGTACATCTATGGCAGCGGCAGTAGTGACTGGAGTTTTGTCTGCTTGGAGAGATTATTATGATGGACTTAGTACTGATGAGGCTCATAACCTTATTACTAATACTAGTAAATCTGAGAGATTAATTTCCATGGACAATGCTTTGCTTACGAGTGACTTTCCTAATGGTCTTTTAATAAAAGGTACAAATAGTCCAAAAGTATACTATATAGAAAATGGGAAGAAGAGAGCAATAGAGTCACCGAATATGTTCAATTCACAATTCAAGTGGGAAGATTTGGTAATAACAACACCAGTAGAAATAAACAGTATACCGACAGGAGCAGAGATGACATATAGAGACGGATCGTTAATATCCAGTAGGGGGGTGGTATATGTAGTATCAGAAGGAAAGAGGAGACAGATAGACTCACCAAGTACATTTGTGCAGAAAGGATACAGATGGAGTAATATAATAGCGGTAAGTGATGCAGAGTTAGGAGTACATCCAGTAGGGGAGATATTAAGAATAGGAGATAAACATCCAAATGGGAGTTTATTATTAGCTCCAGATGGAAAAGTATATGTATTAAGAGAAGGGAATAGGAGATGGGTGCCATCACCATTAATATTTGAGGCAAGATATAGATGGGAGTCAATAATAGCAGTAAGTCAAGAAGTAATAAATAGCTATGAATTAGGAGAGAATGAATATTATCCAGACGGACTCTTAATAAGAGGAAGTGGACAGAAAGTATATATGATGCAAAATAATGTAAAGCAACATATAGGGTCCCCAGAAGTATTTGAGAGTTATGGATTAAGTTGGAGTCAGATAAAGAGAGCCACAGATAGCGAGATCAACTTAATACCGGAATTAGGATCATTTAGTAGTTTGAAGAAATATAATGGAGGATCATTATTAGGCTCAAGAAGTGATGGAAGAATATATAGAGTAAATAATAATGAGACTTTAGAATATATACCGAGTGCAAATATATTTAGTAGTTGGGGATATAATTGGAATGATGTAATAAGATTATCTGGTAATGTTATAAACCAGTATAATAGGAATGGTACAGTAGGATTTGCGGATGGAAGACTTATATTATATGAAGGTAAAGTTTATTTAATAGAAAATGGAGTGAAGAGGTGGATACCTAATGAATCAATATTCAATGCAAGAGGCTATAAATGGAATAATGTCATCCGAGTATCCTCAGATGAATTTAATGCTAATTCTATGGGAAGTCCTATAACTTAAAAATATTAAATATATAACTTTAATTGTTAAATTATGTTACAATAAATATTATTAATAAAATCTATATTATGAAAAAAAGAATAGCAATTAATGGGTTTGGACGAATTGGAAGAACAGTACTAAAAATTTCTCTTCTACCACCACATAATGACCAGTTAGAAATCGTAGCTGTCAATGACCTAGGAGATGTTCATAACTTAGCTTATTTAGTGAAATACGATTCAGTTTATGGGACTATCCCACAAAATGTATCGGTTATAGAAAGAGAAGGAAAGCCATATATTAAAGTAGATAACCAAGAAATTTTAGTGTGCTCAGAGCGAGAACCTGCTAATTTACCTTGGCAATCTTTAGGAATTGATGTAGTAATTGAATCAACTGGATTTTTTACGAGTACCGAAAAGTCTCAGGCTCATATTGCAGCTGGGGCAAAAAGAGTTGTGATTTCAGCCCCTACCAAAGATGAAACTCCAATGATAACCCCCTCTTTGAATGAAGAAGGGCTCAAAGATGTTTTGATTACTTCTAATGCATCTTGCACCACCAATGCTACTAATCCAGTGGTAGCTATTATTCATGAAGCTTTAGGTATTGAAAAAGCCTTATTATCAACAGTACATGCTTATACAGCCACTCAATCTTTAGTAGATGGTATGGCTGATCCTAGTGATTTGCGAAGAGGTAGAGCTGGAGCTCAGAATATCATACCTTCTACTACTGGAGCAGCTAAAGCTGTTAGTAAAGTGATTCCTGATTTATCTAATAAATTTGATGGGGTAGCAGTTAGAGTGCCTGTAGTAGCTGGTTCTTTAATAGATTTGACAATGTTGGTTTCAAGAGACACTAATGTTGAAGAAATTAATCAAATTTTAATTAATGCCTCGGAGTCTGAAAGATGGAGGGGAATTTTAGGTGTAACTAAAGATCCAATTGTATCAACTGACATATTAAAAACTTCTTATGGTAGTTTGGTAGCTTTGGATTTAACTCAAGTAGTAGATGGAGATTTAATTAAAGTAATGGCATGGTATGATAATGAATGGAGTTATACCTCTATGTTGATGAGACATGTAAGTGCAGTTCTTAATTTATTATAAAAATTTTCATCTATTATGATATAATAGATTTATAGATTAGATATTGTTGAATATGGCTACTATATTTACAAAAATAAGAGATAAAGAAATACCCGGCTTTATATTTGATGATAATGGAGAGTTCTTTGTAATTCATACCAATAACCCAATTCAACTAGGACATTTACTAGTAATACCTTATGATGAAATAGATTATATCTTTGATTTAGATGAAATTACATATCATAAGTTGTGGGAATATGTAAAAAATATATCTACTATTTTACAAGAAATAACGAAAGCTAAAAAAATAGCAATTAAGGTTGAAGGATTAGAAGTAAATCATGTACATATACATTTAATTCCTATTAATCATCAAGGAGATATGTTAGTACACACTAAAGTTACAGAACAAGAAATAGTAGATCTACAGAATAAATTCAAGAACTAAATTATGCCCAAAACACAGCCTAGTTCCAAACCAAAAATTAAAAATGAAGCTAAGAGAACTATATTTGGGGTTGTCTTCGTTGCATTTGCTACCTTGAGTTTTTTATCTTTTTTTTCTTCAGCGGGAGTTTTTGGGAGTAGTATTAATACTAGCTTTGGTTTTTTATTTGGTTTAGGAAAATTTATATTACCATTTGTACTGTTATATATTGGTATTAAATTATTAATAAAACCTAAAACAGTTACAGGCTTATATTATATAAATCTAATAGCTTTATTTGTTTTATTCATATTATTTTTAGGCTCATTGCAATTTTTACAATTTGATAATTCAGAAGAAGCTTTAGTTAAGGCTAGGGATGGTATAGGAGGGGGCGTTGTAGGTTATTATATGAATTCATTGATGAAATATATATTTGGTGAAATTGGTGGAGCCATAGTAATAATAACTGGTATGAGTATTTCAACTATTATAGTATTAAATAGAGCAATACATATTGATGATTTAATTGAATGGTTTAAGAATATATTCTCTCAAGATGAACAAATAGATAACAATAACTCTAATATTCAAGAAATTGATCAAGTTAAAACTAGTCGAATTTTTAATCAAAAATCTGAAATAGAGGAAATATCTGATAAAAGTAACTCTGACAATACTAAAGTAGTAACAAATAAAGTTCCTGAATGGATGAAAGAAAATCAGTTTAGTCTGCCAACAATAGATTTATTAGAAAAAAGTAAATCAGATGATGTGCCTAAGAGTGGAGATACTAAAAAAAGCTCAGAAATTATTAAGAGTACATTGTCGACCTTTGGGATTGAAGTTGAAATGGGTAAAATAGATATTGGTCCATCAGTAACTAGATTTATGCTAAGACCATCAAATGGTATTAAATTGTCTCGAATTACTTCTTTGCAAAATGATTTAGCTTTAGCTATGGCAGCACAATCTATTCGTATTGAAGCTCCAATCCCAGGGATGTCATATGTTGGTGTTGAGACACCAAACGCTAAAAGGGCTACAGTTAGAATGCGTGAAATTATGGAGTCTAAAGAGTTTAATGACAATGATTTTCATCTACCACTTGCTTTAGGTAGAGATGTTATGAATAAAGTCATTGTGTTTCCATTAGAAAAAATGCCACATTTATTAATTGCAGGAGCTACAGGCGCTGGAAAATCTATGGGGCTTAATGCTATGATTTTGAGTATGCTTTATAAAAATCCACCTTCTAAGCTTAAATTTATATTTATTGATCCAAAACGAGTTGAATTATCTACATACAATGGTATCCCACATCTTCTAACCCCAGCTATTGTTAGTCCAGACAAAGCTATGAATGCTCTAAATTGGTGTGTGGGTGAAATGGAAAGAAGGTATGAAACCTTAGCCAAAGTGGGTGCTAGAAATATATTTACTTATAATGAAAAAGTTATATCTGGTACTCTAAAATCAGAAAATGAGGATGAATATGAGCTAATGCCATTTATTGTGGTTGTAATTGATGAGTTAGCTGATTTAATGAGTAGTCATAAAAAAGAAGTAGAAGGTTCAATTGTTAGAATAGCTCAAATGGCAAGAGCAGTTGGTATACATTTAATTTTGGCTACACAGAGACCATCGACTGATGTTATTACTGGACTTATAAAAGCTAATTTACCATCTAGAGTGAGTTTCCAAGTGGCCTCTCAAATTGATTCTAGAACGGTTTTAGATATGATGGGTGCTGAGAAATTGTTGGGAATGGGCGATATGTTGTTTTTGGGTGGGGATTTAGGTAAACCACAAAGAATACAAGGTCCTTTTGTGCCAGAAAATGAAGTTAAATCTGTTGTACAATGGTTAAAAAGTCAGGGAGAAAATGAATATAATACCTCTATTACAGAGTCAGAATCTCCAAAACAAATTTACTATGATGGGGGGGTAGATTATGGAAGTGAAGGAAATGATAATTTATTTGAAGAAGCTAAAAATTTAGTCTTGCAATCTGGCAAAGGCTCAGCATCCCTTTTACAGAGAAGATTAAAGGTAGGATATGCTAGAGCAGCAAGATTATTGGATGAACTAGAAGAAGCTGGTGTAGTTGGCCCAGCTGAAGGATCTAAACCCAGAGATGTATTAATAGAAAAACATACTACAGATAATGAATAAGATAAGTCTAGGATACATATTGAGTAAATATAGAAATAAATTTGGTATAGATATAGATAAACTATCTCATAAAATATCTACAGAAGTTGACTATATTATAGCCCTAGAAAAAGGAAATTATCAAATTTTTACATCATTCAATCAAGCCTTACCAATTATTAGAAAATTAAGTTATACTTTTGGTTTGAAGTATCAAAGTTTAGTAGAGCTATATAATAAAGAATATGAGCTATATATTAAGAATAATAATTATTTAAATAAAACTAAGCCACTAATCAATTATAATCTATTTAAAATTAGTGGAGGTATAATATTTGGAGGTATGATATTAGGATATCTATTACTACAGATATACCAAATGACATATAATCCAACAATCAAGTTAGATAATGATACAATTTATCAATTTTATGATAAATCAGAATACAAATTAACTGGTAGCTTATCACGTGCTAGTAATTTGACATTGAATGGACAAAAGGTTAAAATTAAAGAAGATGGTAACTTTGAGGTGTTGTTAAATCTAAGAGAAGGTGAAAATAGAATCGAATTATCAGTACAAAAAGACAATCAATTGTTAAAAACCTTACAAAAAACAATTTACAAACAATAATATGGAAATAAAAAATATTAAAGGATATGAGATACTGGACTCTAGAGGCAATCCAACAACAGCGTGTTTTGTAGAATTATCAGATGGTTCTAAAGCACAAGCTTATGTGCCATCAGGAGCATCTACTGGTTCTCATGAAGCAGTAGAGCTAAGAGATGGAGATAAAATTCGTTATAATGGATTAGGTGTCTTATCAGCTGTCATTAACATTAATACAATAATAAAAAAAGCTTTATTATCTCAAAATTCTTACAATCAAAAAAATATTGACCAAATTTTATTAGATTTAGACGGTACTAATAATAAATCAAAATTGGGTGCTAATGCAATGCTAGCAGTTTCATTAGCAGTGGCTAAAACTGCAGCTATATCACAGGGTCTAGAATTGTATCAATATATTCAAAATATTTTTGCACCTAACCTTCATTCATCTAAATCATTTCCACAAATAGGATTTAATGTCTTAAATGGTGGAAAACACGCTGACTCAGGTTTGGATGTCCAAGAGTATATGATTATGCCACTGAAAAATAATATTAATGAAAATATTCGTATTGGTTCTGAAATATATCATACTTTAAAAAATATTTTAATTAAAAATGGACAGGTCGTTTCAGTAGGAGACGAGGGAGGCTTTGCTCCAAGATTAGATAATAATGAAGCAGGTCTTGAATTATTAGTACAAGCTATTCAAGAAGCAGGTTATACTCCAGGTATAGATTGTTCATTGGCTTTAGATGTGGCAGCTACTGAGTTTTTTGATATTAAGTTTAAAGAATATACTTTTGATAAACAAACTTATTCTGCTGATGAATTGACAGCCATATATAATAGTTGGTTGCAAAAATATCCTATTGTTTCAATAGAAGATCCATTTGCTGAAGATGATTATGAAAGTTGGCGAAATTTTCACAATGTTACAGATAGTAGCTTGCGGATAGTAGGTGACGATTTGTTGGTTACAAATACGGAAAGAATCAAAAATGCTATTGACCAAAAACTATGTAACTCTGTGCTAATCAAACCTAATCAAATTGGCACGCTGACTGAGACTTTAGATGCAATTAATTTATCTCATAATAATAATTTAACTACTATGATATCGCATCGTAGCGGAGATACAATTGATACTTTTATATCGGATTTAGCCGTAGGAGTATCTGCTAGATATATAAAATCGGGGGCTCCAGCTAGAGCAGAGAGAGTTAGTAAATACAATCGATTATTAGAAATATATTATCTTTAAATTCAAAATATGGAAAAAAAATATAAAATTTTAATAGTTGAAGATGATCCATTGATCAGGACTATATATCTTGAGAGATTAAGTATAGATGAAGAGATTGAAGTTGATACAGCAGTAGATGGCTTAGATGGATTGAATAAGATTAAAGTAAATACATATAATTTAGTCTTCTCTGGAATCCAAATGCCTAATAAGACAGGATTTGAGTTGTTTCAAGATTTACAAGCTTATAGTAATTTATCCAATATGCCATTTGTAATATTTAGTCATTTGGGTAGGTTAGAAGATATACAAAAAGCAAGAGATTTAGGAATTAAAAACTTTATTATTAGGGGTAGTACTACTCCAGATGAAGTAGCGAAAAAAATTAGAGATATTTTATATAATAATATTGTGGAACAAGTCAATACTAAGCAATATAAAATATTAATCGTTGAGGATAAGCCAGAAATTCGCTCTATATATGTAGATAGATTCGGCCAACACTCTGCAATTATAATAGATGAGGCAGTAGATGGTGTGGACGGGTTGAATAAAATTAAAGAAAATACTTACGATTTGATTTTCTCAGGTATTTATATGCCTAATAAGACAGGATTTGAATTATTCCAGGAAGTTCAAAAACTAAAAGACAAAAAACATATACCCATAGTATTATTTAGTCACTGGGGTAAATCAGAAGATATAGAAATGGCAAGGCAGTTAGGTGTACAGTACTTCATTATTAGGGGGCAAAGTACTCCAAATAATATCTTAAATCAGATACTGGATATTTTGAATGCTCAGGACAAAACATATCAACTAGTAATAAAAAAAGAGTCCCAAGATTATTCTAAATTCATCGAATCATTTTTCGGAGAAGATTGTATCGAATACAAATATAATGATGGTCTACCAATCAAAGTTATATTGAGTAAAGACGTCAAACCATACAACTTTTTTATTGAATTAGATTGTGAAGATAAATAAAATTTAATTATGAAAGCAAGATATCAATGGTATATTAACTCTCCAATCAGACAAGATGTTATATCTCAATATCCAGAAATAAATCAAACTACTTTACAATTGCTGTGGAATAGAGAAATAAAATCAGATTTAGATATTGATAACTTTATTAATTCTGACTATAAGGATTTATTAAATCCATTTTTAATATTAGATATGCAAAAAAGCATAGATAGAATTATAAATGCTTTAAAAAATAAAGAAAAAATTATTATATTTGGAGATTATGATGCTGATGGAGTAACTGGAAGTACAATACTTTATCAAGCTCTTAAAACCACATTCATTGCATTACATCAACAAGGTGGGTTTAAGTTGGGCGATAATTCTAATAAAGATATAGATGAATACATAAAGGTGTATATACCAGATAGACATAAAGAGGGCTATGGACTAAAAGACAGTGGTGTAAACTATATTCTTGAATCAGGAGCGCAATTAGTATTAACCGTAGATTGTGGAGTTAGAAGTAAAGAAGAAGTTAGAGTTATACAGAGTACCGGAATAGATGTAATTGTAATAGATCATCACTCTGTACCAGAAGAAATGCCACCAGCTTTTGGTATAATTGTACCAAAAAGAAAGGGGGATCCTTATCCATTCAAAGATTTGTGTGGAGCTGGCCTTGCTTTTAAAGTTATCACGGCACTATTATCTGAAGCTAGAACCCAATTAGGATATGATTTTATACCTTTAGGTTATGAAAAATGGCTATTAGATTTAGCAGCTATTGGAACAATTGCTGATATGGTACCTTTAGTTGGAGAAAATAGAATTATTGTCAGATATGGATTATATGTATTAGCTAAAACTCGTAATATTGGACTAAAAACTCTCATTGATAGAATAGGAATTACCCCAGAAGTGGATGAAATAAATGGAGTAGAAGGGAATAGCATCAGTGTTTATTCGGTAGGATTCCAGATAGCTCCTCGTATTAATGCAGCCGGAAGAATTGCCCATGCCAATCAGGCATTTCAACTATTTACTACTGATATCAAAGATGAGGCTATAAATTTAGCAGAAGAACTCCAAAAATTAAATGATAATCGTAAATCTTTGACAGAAAATATTTTGCAAGAAGTAGAAGCTAGAATATCTAAGTATGAGAATATACAAAATCAGGCTTTGATTTTTGAAGGAGATCGAAATTGGTCAATTGGAGTATTAGGCATAGTAGCCTCTAGACTAACGGAAAAATATTATAAACCAGTCATTCTATATCAAGAACAATCTCATCACTGTGTAGCCTCTGCTCGTAGTATTCCTGAGTTTGACATATCTAAAACAGTGCAAAAAATGGAATCTATGATTATTTCTGGAGGAGGACATAGTCAAGCTGCTGGCATAACATTTGATAACCACAAAAAGGAAGAAATTGAAACTTTTTTCAGAAATCAAATCAGATCAGAAGTAGATATAAATAATATACAACCATATAAAAATATAGATATGGAAATAAGTGCTCAAGATGTAAATTGGGAGTTATATGATATATTTTATAAGTTGGCACCATTTGGAATGAATAATTCAATACCATTGTTTTTAGTTAGAAAATTAAGAATACTAGATATAAAAGTAATAGGAGCTGATAAAAGACACATTAAATTAAAATTATCTTCAGAAGCTCAAATAGGTACGCCATTACTTGTTGATGCTATTGGATTTAATTTCGGGAATATTATAGATGAATTACACCGTAATGATATTGTTGATTTAGTATTTAGATTAGAAGTGAATGAATGGAATGGAAATAGAGAATTACAATTAAATATTGTAGATATTGCTTCTAGTGAAATTTAAAATATTTGCTCTTTTATTAAAAAATCTTTATAATGAATAGTATCCAAGATGAATGGTAATCGCGCATATCCATATATTTATGGTGAGTGAGGAAAGTCTGGACACCTATTACCTTCGGGTAATAAATGATAGTGGGTAATACCCATCCTTAAGTTTACTTAAGCGGGATAAGTATCGCAGAGACAAAACATTTGAGTATAACTCATCTAAGGTGAAAAGAGATAAACCCTATCAGGTGTAAGGCCGTGCTTTTCTGAATTGAAAAGAGTGCCGCAAAGAAAGTACTGGTAACAGTACTTCAAGATAAATGATTACCTTAAGTACAATTGCTAGACAATATACTTAAACAGAATCCAGCTTATATTCTTCTTGGATACTATATATATCACCAAAACAATAATATGAATAGATTTGAGCTGTTATTCAGTGTAATTAGAGTCCCAGTAGATTTTATTTTAATTATTTTAGCTGGATTTCTATCATATCAAATTAGAATATCAAGCTTTGCTGTTGAAGCTAGGCCAATCTTATATGATCTAAGCAATAGTTGGTATAATGCCTTCGTTTTAATTTTTGCTTTAATAACCATTCTTATCCTAGCTTTCTCAGGAATGTATGTGACAAAAAGAACACGTACAATAGTAATAGAATTCTATAGAATTCTAAGCTCAGTATCTACAACTATTTTAATTATTATTTTGTATTATTTCTTTTATTCAAGAGATATATTCTCATCTAGATTCTTAATCATTTCAATCTGGGTTTTATCAATCACCCTGCTTTTATTAGGTAGAATAGCATTGCATTTAATACAAGACTATATAACAAGAAATTACAAATGGGGTGTTCATAAGGTAGCCATTATCACTGGTAATGATATAGCTGGTAAATTGGTGTTAGACACTCTCAATACTAAAGCAGGATTTAGTTATCAAATTGTAGAAATACAGAAAGAACTAAATTTAAAAAATCTAAGACATCTAATCATCACTAAACAAATAGATGAAGTAATACTAGCAGACACCAATTTAGAACAGGAAAAATTAATAAAAGTAAACTATCTGTGTGAAGAATATAAAATTGACTTTCAATATGTACCCAATATATTCGATATGTATACCCAAGTAGAAATAAAAAATTTGTCAGGAGTATTATTGTTCAGAGTTAAAAGAACCACCCTAGAAGGTTGGGGAAGTATATACAAAAGAATATTTGACATAGTTGTCTCAAGTCTTGCCATAGTTGTCTTATCTCCAATATATATCTTAACAATCATAGCTATCAAATTAGACTCACAAGGACCAATTCTATATAAGAACAAAAGAGTAGGGGTAGGTAAGAAAATGTTTAATGTCTATAAATTCAGAAGTATGTATCAAGATATGTGTACAGATGAGACAAATGCTGCCTCAATAGAATTAGAACAAAAACTCCTAGCTGAAAAAAACACCAAATCAGGACCATTATATAAAATCAAAGACGATCCACGAGTCACAAGATTAGGTAAATTTATTAGGAAAACCAGCATAGATGAGCTACCCCAGTTTTTGAATGTATTGGAAGGCACAATGAGCCTAGTAGGTCCAAGGCCACATCAGCCACGAGAAGTAGATAAGTATAAACAACATCATAAAAAAGTCCTAACCATCAAACCAGGAATCACAGGAATGGCACAAGTCAACGGAAGGTCAGATTTAAGCTTTGAGGAAGAAGTCCTATACGACACCTTCTATATAGAAAACTGGAGCATTTGGCTCGATATAATAATATTGATAAAAACTCCATGGGCAGTTATAGCCCCCCGCAAAGCGGATTAATGTATACATAAAAATTTGCTAAAAATTAATAAATGTGATATAATTCAAAATATAGAGTATAAAAAATAAATATAGAATATATGGCAAGGTCATTTGAATCACAGACTGGATTAAATAATAGTGGAGCAGAAGTTATAATATCTAAAGAGGCCTTAGGTCCAATACCTGAAAATCCTTCTAATGTGAATGAAAATGATATTAAAGCTCTTGAAGTATACTATAAAAACCATCAAGATCAATTCCCTTCTGATAAATATATAGATGTTAGAGATTGGGAAAATTGGAGAAATATATCTATTCAATATAATGAGGATAATAATAAATGGAAGGTTTCTTACAGGAGTTTCTTTAAGGGTGAAGAGGTTATTCAAGAATTTGATAGTGAAAAAGAAGCACAGAAGGAATTAGATAAACTACAAGATTACAATAAAAAAATAGCTTTAGATTTAATTATAGAAGCAAGAAACTTTGCTATAGGTGAGGATTTAGATTCTCCTTGGGAAGACATAGTACCATCACCAGACAATAGTGATATACAACCTTCAACATCCACAAATCCAGATGTCATTGCAGTATCACCTGACAACTTACAACAATTACCAGAAGATGAAGATACTGAACCAAAAACCCCAGATCTAGATGATTTAGAGGCAGAACTATCTAGACTTGTCGCAGACGCAGCTACTGAATTATCAAAAGAACAAGGTGGGGCTATTGTTAGAATCTCTGATGAGCAGTCTAAATCTTTTGAACCAAATTTAGATATTTTATATCAACAATTAAGTTCTAATAATATAAATCAAAGTGAATCTGGTAAATTAGCTAGAATAGAAGATAAAGAGTATTCTGACGATAGTTTTGAAATTAATCCTAACAATAAAGAAATTGAAATATTAAAAGAAAAAGCACTAGAAGCTATATCAGATTATCAACAATTTATAGAGATAAATCGAAATAATCTTAGGGATGAAAAAATTTACAATGAATATAGGATAATAGAAAAAAAGGCTTGGTTTCATGTTGGTAGATTTATACATAAGTTAGGTGGTGAAATTGCAACTTTACCACAAGAAAGAGATATTCAGTTAGCTCATCCAGAAGTAGTAGATATAAAAGAATACCTTGTAAATGGAGAAAAAATCATATTAGATGAAGAAGATAATATTACGCATCTCAATATTGATGGAAATATAATAGAATTAAACAAACCAAGGACAATAGAAGAGTTATTAAAAGCTAAAAGACCAACCCATATTTTATATCACTCAGGAAATCCAATCTTTGAAGATGATCCTACAAAACAAAATTATAGAGGTTTGTTGATCGACGGTTTAAATGAGAATACATTAGAATTAATAGAAGGAGTCTTAAATAAAAAAGAAACAGTTATAGTAGATGAAACTAAACCAGTATCTGAAGAGTTGGCAACTTCAGCATCAAATAATATTATTGAGGAACAACAAACAGAAGTAGAAACTTCAGCTATACCTCAAACTCATCCAGACTTTGGAAGTTTATATTATCAGGAATCTCAAAGATGGAATTATTTACAATCACTAGAAGAGCAATATAGTGAGAATCCTAAGAATGAGAATATTAAAGCTGAGTTAGATCAGGCGAGGCAAACTTATCAAGAATTTATTGATAGAATTAATACTGATACAAATCAAGATAAGTTTAGAGACTTTTTGGCATTAAGGCAATCTTATGCCAATGAGGAAGCGTCAAACACTAGGGATAGATTTAGAAAATCTATTGGTCTATCTCAACATAATGAGACAGAATTAGCACTTTCTAGAGAAAGATATAATTCTGCTTTACAAGAATTATTAAAAACAGAGGTATCAGATAAAGTATCATTAAATATCAAGCAATTATTTTCGGATGAATTTAGTCGACTTAGAGATGAACGAGCACAGCAGACGAGAGACCTACAAGGTCCAGAGACTAGAATAGATAGATTAAAAAATAAATTCTTTAAATTTGCAACAAAACATAAATCTATAATAAGTGGAGTAAATTTCTTATTATTGGGAGGAAGCTTATTTGCAGCCGGAACAGGAGTAGGTATTCCTGTAGCTGGAGCTATGGATGTAGCTCGTAGATCTATCGGTGGAGTTATGGCAGGAGTATCTGGTCGTGAGACAATTAGGTCTAATTTTGAAGATCTTAATACAGATCTGAATGTAGATTTAACAAAAGGTATTAATATTAAAACTAATTTTAATATATTAAAATCTAATAATAAAGATAGGAATGTAAATTTAAATATAAAAGGTATTAATTTTAAAACAAATTTTGAGAAGCTCAAAACGAAAGGAGCTATTACAAAATTAGTAGAAAAATCATTAAAAGGTGATTATATAAATAAAGCTTCTGATAAAGAATTATTAAAGATAATATCTACTCTGGATGCATACTATGGTCTTAATGGAGGTAGATTTACAGAATCAAATCAACAAAAAGCTTACGAAATGGCTACTTATGCATTAGGTAAAAAAGTAGAGAATAGTATACAACCTAATTCAGAAACTCTAGATGTAAATAATAGATCAGCTGAAGGTGAAGTCTCTCTTGAAAGTAACTCCAATACTCAAGATATAGCTCAAAGTCCAGAGTATATGAATGAATTATTGACTAGAGTTTCAATAGATAGAGTTAGAGAGTTAAATAAGCAAAAAAATATAAGATTAGGTGCCAATGCAGCAGGGTTTCTTATAGGAGGAACATTATTAAGTTCTTTAGCTGCAGATATGCGTCGTCCAGGAGGTATGTTAAATCCAAATGACACTCAAGACACCGGAGCTTCAGTCCCTAAAACAGAACCTGGAAGTGGTACAGGAGGAGCACCTACTGGAGAGAGTGTCCCCCCCCAACCAACTCCAGAGCCAGTATCACCTAATCCTTCAAAAACTCCAGGTACTGGTGACTTAGGAGATTATCCACCAGCACCTGAATTACCTACTCCTGCAGAAGCTCTAAGAATGAGTGAAAATGCTGATCAATTAGCTCAATCTGCAGAAGCAACCAGAGCAGCCGCTGAACAAGCTGCTGAACAAGCTGCCGAACAATTAGCTCAAGATGTCTCAAGTCTTGATTCAGGAGAGACAATTTGGGGAGAAGTAGCAAAACAATTAGGAGAGAATGCTACAGATGCTCAAATACAGCAAGCAGTAGAAAACTTATTACAATCAGAAGTAGGACAAAATTCAATCTATGAATTAGCACAAGGTACCGAAGGTGGAAGAGCTCTATTAGCACAATGGAGCATAGATAATGCTGGTGAAATGGCTGAATTATCTAAAGAACAGCTTTATGAAATTTCTAGATACCTAGCCTCGGGCGAATTAAAAGGGATTACTGAATTAAGTCTAGATAATCTTACCCCATTTGAAGCAGTAGAACCTCCACAAGTTGATGCTCCTACACCAGTAGCCGAAGCTCCTATATCTACAGAAGTATCTCCAATTGCAGGCACTGAATTTACTGAAAGTTTATCTAAAGCTTTAGGTGCAACTAATCTTACAGAAACTCAGCTACAAGAAATAATCGCCACTTTTGCTACCAGCGAGCAGGGTAGTGTAGATCTATACAATCAAATCAGGAGCAACACAGAAGGGGCAAGATTCCTATCAGGGTTTGGAGTCAATAGTGCATCAGATTTTGCCAATCTAAGACCAGATGAATTGTATGAAATAGTTCAAACTGTCGGAGTAGAGAATTTAGACCAATTACCAGGATTTGAACTTAATGATATTATTTTATCTCAATTTGAAAATGCTCCAGATACGGTAGAATTAGCTAGAGGAACAAGACCTTTGGATGTAGTTCAGAGATATATAGCAGGTGAAGTCGGTAATTTACCTTATGATTCTAATTTAGGTAAGCAGGTATTGGATACTTATGTACAAACAGATGCTGGTAAACAGTGGCTTTATGATGCAATAGTCAGTAATCCTAATCCAAATAATCAAAATGTTCAATTATTCCGAGAATATCTAAGGTTTAAAGATATTAAGTCTCCTGAAGAATTTGTAGTAAAGTTTAATTGGTCAGATTTTAGTGGAAATAAAAATATCCCAACCTCCGGATTCTGGAATCAAATTAGACTACCAAATGGGGGTGCTAGATTACAACCACTTTCTACATTCTTACAACCAGGTCAAATGATCGGTATAAAAGAATCAATTCGCCAAGTATTAACTAAACAATAATTATAACAATATGGACAATCCACAAGACAATATCATCGCCCTATTAGGACTAGAAGATTTACCAATAGAGAACCGAGCTCAATTAGTAGACGAGTTAACCCAAATTTTAGAAGTAAGAGTTTTGAGTGCAGCCTATGACACTCTCACTGAAGAGCAAGCTCAGCATCTAGATAGCTTACTCAATGATAATAACCCAGAATTAGTAGGACAATACATACAAGAAAATGTCCCAACATTAAGTGATATCTTTGCTACCCAAGTTGAGAATTTGAAAGCCGAGTTAGTGCAACATAAAACAGAAATTACCGAAAAATTAACCCAAGAATTTGAACAGAAGTTTCAAGATATAGCTCCAGTAGAAGAGACTACAGATACCGCTATAGGAGACAATAACCCGACTGAACAGGTTTAATTAGTAACCGGAATAGAGTAAGTAGTAGCAGGAACAAGTTTTCTTGCTTGCTTATTTTGGAAAGTGTTAAGATAAGCGTATAAATATTTATGAACTTGCCCGTCAATAGATAATCTATCTTGAATTACAGGCACATAATTAATAGCCATTTTATTCAAAATAACTTGCATATCCTGTATGGTATTGAAAGCAGTTATAATAGAACTATAATTACAAGTACTAAAGAATATCCCCTTATTTTGGATAAGACTTTCATTATATAAACCTCTTGCAGCAAGTACCGGTACTCCTGTACCTAAAGCTAAAGATAGAGGATACTTATCCTCACTCTCTCTAGCAATTTCTACAAACATATTAGCATTTTGAATCAAAGACTTTTCAGTATCACCACTCAACTCACCAACAAAAATAATATTCTCACTTTTATATCTTTTCCTTAACTCAGGTACAACTTTCCCTAAAATAATCAAAGACTGTTGTAAATTATGATTGCAATAAGCCTTTATAAATACCTCCAGACTTCTAGAGTCACGATATTGAGAGACATTAACCAAAATATAATCTTGAGGATAAATAGATTTGATACTAGTATCTATTGTATCAACATTAGCCTCAATACTAGTCGGAATAATATATAATTTAGATTTGAAAGTAGGACTAAATAAACTTCTAAGAGCTGGATTAGCAATAACTAAACTGTCTGAAAACCTAGCAGAAATATAAGTAAGTAGTCTAAATTTTTGTCTATTCTTAGTAGTATTAATAAAAGTGTATTGCTGATAATCAAAGACTATTCTCACCTGAGGCATCTGTAAAGATATCCAAAAAGCAACCCATGCATATTCTAAAGACCTAATATGCACAATTTCTAAATTATGTATCTTTTTTAAAGCATTGACCGTAGCTCTAATAGTAGGTTTAGTAGCAATAATATGAATCCCTTTGTATTCAGAAGCCTGAGTGTAATTCGGCTCTGAGATTACATAAACAAAGTGTCCTCGTCTAGCCAAAGGCACAGCAATAGTCTCTAAATTATATTCATTTCGATCTCTAGTACTCTGATAGGGAAGGCCTCTGGTTCCGACAAATGCTATAGTCATAAATTGAATTATTCTTTTAGGTTCGGATTATAGCATAAAATAGCAGTTTTGTCAAAAGTTTATAGAGTGTGTGGACTGAGCTTTTGTCTCCCTTCGGAGGGAGTACCCGCAGGGGTAGGGAGGACTGCACTAAAAATTCCCCTCTTGAGGGGTGGCAGGTTTCACCTGGCGGGGTGGAGTTGTTTTATGTACTCCCTTGGGGGAGGTGTCACCGCAGGTGACGGAGGAGGACTGAGTTTGTCGAATCAGAATTCAAAATTCACCATTCACAATTCAAAATTCCTCCAACCCCTCCTCAAAAAGCCAAAAATGTGGTATAATATTATTATATAGTAAAATATATTATAAATGTCTAAATATAATAATTTTTCAAAAGAAGAGCTTCTCAAGATTATTGAAAAGCAGGAATCGGAGTTGAAGACTAAAAAATATGGTCTTGTTTGGGATCGTGAAAAAGAGCCTGAACAGGTTGTTTTGGATTGTGAAAATAATATTCCAATTTTACAGAGAGTGAAAGAAAAAGAAATCAAAACTAATGATAGTGATGATAATATTTTGATTGAAGGAGATAATTATCATGCTCTTACTTGTCTAAATTATACTCACAAAGGGAAAATTGATGTGATTTATATTGATCCTCCGTATAATACGGGAAATAAAGACTTTGTTTATAATGATAAATATATTGATAAAGAAGATGGTTATAGACATAGCAAGTGGCTCAATTTTATGGAAAAAAGATTAAGACTTGCTAAAAATTTACTCTCTGAAAATGGAGTTATTTTTATTAGCATTGATGACAATGAATTTGCTCAGTTGAAATTATTATGTGATAATATTTTTGGAGAGAAAAACTTTATAGGTTTATTGCCTAGATTAGTCAAAAAAGGGGGGAAATCAGGTGATAATATTGCAAAAAACAATGATTATTTATTGGTTTATTTTTTTTCACCAAGTTCACAGCTAAAATCTATAGAACATAATGATCCAGGATTTAAATATGAAGATGAGTATTCTAAAGAAAGAGGTCTATATAAGCTAAATCAAACATTAGATTATGATACATTAGGATATGTTAATTCTCTTGATTATGAAATAACTATAAATGGTGAAAGTTATTTTCCAGGTAGTTATACAAAAGATCAGCATATAAGAAGGAAAGAAGAAAATCCTAAAAATGGGCATAGGTGGAGATGGTCAAAAGATTTATTTAATTTTGGTTTTAAAAACGGTTTCATTGTAGTAAAACAGTATAAAGACAAGCCAAGTAGGATTTACACAAAAACCTATCAAAATGCAACTATTTCAAAAAATAATAATGGAGAATATTTTGTTGAAATTATACCAAGAACAAAAATTATTACCTCAATAGATTTTATTGACAATAAATTTTCAAATGATGGTGCTAAAAAAGAATTGCAAAATATTTTTGGAGACAATAAATTTGATTATCCTAAACCATCTTATTTAATTCAATATTTATTACAATTATCAACTGAAAAAAATTCTATTATTCTTGATTTTTTTGCAGGAAGTGGAACAACAGGGCAAGCAGTTTTGTCATTAAACAAAGAAGATAATGGAAATCGTAAATTTATTTTATGTACAAATAATGATTTAAACGGAGTAGGAAGTGATCTCGCAGAGAAAAATCTCAATGAAGACAGAGAAAAATTTGGAATTTGTCAAAGAGTTACTTATCCAAGACTTGAAAAAGTTATCAAAGGCTATAATAAAAATGGAAACGGTGAATGGATTGATGGATTAAATGGCAATCTTCAATACTTCAAAACTGATCTTATCCCAGTAGAGAGAATAGATAATATTAGTGATAAACAAAGAAATGAGCTTTCAGAAAGAGCGGGGCAGATGATAGCTATTAAAGAAAATACTTTTGAAGAGGTTGAGACTAACGAATGGTATCAAATTTTTGAAAATAAAGATAAAAGTAGAAAAACAGCGATTTATTTCCGTGAAGATATGGATGAGTTTGAAAGTTTACTTGAAAAAATAGGTAAAACCAAAACAGTTTTATATGTTTTTAGTTATTCAAGAATTGATAAAAAAATATTTAATTATATTGGGAAAAATGTTGTTTTGGAGGATGTTCCAGAGCCAATATTAGAAATTTATAAAGAAATAAATTTAACCTTAAAAGAAAGTGTACGAAAATATAATTTAAAAACTGAATTAGAAAGATCAAAAAAACATATAGAAGGAGAAAACAAAGAAGATGGAGCAAGAGTTTTGAGGGTATGTATTGAAAATCTAATCCATCAAATCTGTATTAAAAACTCAATTGAAATAGAGAATAGACAGGTATCATTTCTTAATGATGAACTTAAGAGGATAAACTGTTTTGATAAAATTGTATGGGAAAAAAATAAAACTTTCATTGCTATTGGTAATAATGCAAGTCATGGAGACTATTCGGGCTTTTCTTTAAAAGATTTAGTAGCTTTCTATGATCATTTAATTCAAATGATTTCTACTTTTAATATTAACCAATAATTATGTCTATTCACTTAAAAGATTTTCAAGAAGTAGCTATTAACCAATTAAGTATTACTTTTTTGGAACTTTGGAAAACAGGAAATTATAAGATCCCTCTTATTTTTAAGGCTCCGACTGGGGCTGGAAAAACTATTATGATGGCTGAGTTTTTGAGGTGCCTAGATGATAATTACCAGTTTCATGAGGATAAAGCTTATATATGGATTTCTTTTGGTGGGGATGATTCTTATAGTCAATCTAAAAATAAGCTCTATCATTACTACAATGAAGGTACTGATATGAATTTGAAAGATATTAATAATTTAAGTGAAGGTAAGTTATATAAAAATAATATTTTCTTTATTAATTGGTCAAAGATTAAGGGGAATGATAAAGAATCTAAAAAATTAAGAAAGCCAAATGAACATACAGAAGGTGAGTTTGGAGTTTTTGATGAATTTATACAGAAAACTAAAAAAGAAAGAGATCTTGTGTTGATAATTGATGAGGCTCATACAGAAACTAGCACTAATCTTGCTGAGGAGGTGATCAATCTTATTAACCCAAGAATTATCTTAAAGGTTACTGCAACCCCTAAGGATGAAATGGAAATTAAATCTTTGGCTTTTGATAAAAAAGCTGGTTTTGTGGAGGTGTTGGAGGCAGATGTTATTAATAGTGGTTTAATAAAAGAAAAGCTTATTATTCAAACGGAAGAGGAGATTAAAAGATTAGAAAATAAAAATTTTAGTGAAGATGAAATTATGCTTGAATTAGCTTTTAATAAAAGGCTTGAGCTTAAAAAATATTATGAGGAATTAGATTTGGATATTAACCCGCTTGTCTTGATCCAGCTTCCAAGTGATGAAAAAGAAAAAGAGGATGTTGCCACGAATAAAAAGGATATGGTTTTGTCTTATTTGAGACAAAAAGGTGTTAAAAATAATGAAATAGCTATTTGGTTGTCTAAAGAGAAGCAAAATCTTGAGCTGATAGAAAAGAATAATAATGAGGTTAATTTTATGCTCTTTAAGGTTGCTCCTGCGACTGGTTGGGATTGTCCTAGAGCGGATGTTTTGGTGATGTTTAGAGAAATTGGAACTCCTTCATTTCATACTCAAATTATTGGGAGGATAAAGAGAATGCCAGAAGGTCATCATTATCCAAAAGAGGAGTTGAATAAAGCTTATATTTATACTAATTATAATAAAAATCATATTAAGGATATAAAGGAAGTTGAAAATGGGAATAAGCCTCCAGTTCATTATACTAGTTTAAAGCCATCAATTATTCCAATTACCCTTGAGACGGTTTTTCATCATCGTACAGATTTTAATACACTTCAGCCAGAACATAAGTTTCAAAAAAACTTTAAAAATTCTTTAGATAAGTACTTTGGTATCAATATGAAATCTAATATTGATTTTGATTATAATAAAAATCTTGTAAAGAATAGGATTAAACTTGACCCAAAAAGTGTAGATAATAAAATAGTTGTTAATGCAGAAATTGAAAGCTATGATAATTTTGTACAAGAAATAAAGGATAAAAGTCAAAACTATGATTATCATTTTTCACAATTAGATATTGAAAGATATTATAATTTACTTTGTTTTGAAGAATTAAAGAAACAAGATGTTGATGATGCTAAATATAATCCTTCTAGATCATGGAATCCTTTTAAAAAAGCCTTAAATGCTTGGTCTGAAACAAGACTGGGACTAGATAAAAATATTTGGTATAAAGTAATTGTTAATGAGCTTTTGAATCGTGATAGTGAATTACAAAAAGCTATTCATAAAGCACTTATTGAATTTAGAGTGATTTATAATATTGAAGTAAAAGAGAAGGCAGAAAAAGATATTTTTGATATATTCATCCCAGAAAAAGAGGTTAATTTTACAGATGATTTTGAAGAAATAGAGGTTTCAAAGAATGTCTATGAAAAATTTTATATTAGAAAGGATTATAAAGGGAAAGAGAATGAAACTAAATTTATTGAATTTTTAGAATCTCAGGATATTGATTGGTGGCATAAGCAAGGTGATAGTGGTAGAAATGCTTTTGCGGTTGAATATTATGATACTCAGGAAAAGAAAAATAGACTATTCTATTTGGATTTCATTGTAAAAAAGGGAGATATAGTTTATTTACTTGATACAAAATCTGGAAATACAGCTAAATCACAAGAAACAGCTGATAAAAATAAAGCTCTGCAAAGGTGGATTAAGAGTAAAAAAGAAGTCTATGAGTTTAATATTATTGGAGGTATTGTAGATTATAAACATCCTAGTTGGAGAATTAATACTAAAGAAAATTATGTATATGAAAATGAGAGTGATTGGGAAGGGTTAGGTTTTTAGTCTTCAATCATAAATTTTAGGCAACATATGATACTATAGTTTTATAACAGTTAAATTATTTATTAATATGAGCTATACAATTGAAGATTTATTGGGAGCAGAACAAAAAGCACATGAAATTGCTGATAAAATTAAAAAAGAATTCCCTAAAAAGAAAGAGTCTTCAACTTTGGATAAAATCAGAAAATGTTTTATTACTTATTTAGCTCAAATCAAAAATTGGATTGATAAAACAATTAAAAAAAATGAAACTCAATCAAATGATGAAAAATATAAATACAGCAATAAATCTAGCAATATGTATGCTATTTATGGAGGTTGGGGGACTGGTAAAACTAGATTATTGGAGGAGTTAGAAGTTTTAATCAAAAATGATTATGAAGTGTTTTGGTTTCGCCCTTGGGAGTATTTTGAAGAGTCTCAAAATATAGATAAAAAGCTATTATTTAAAATTTTAGATCAGGATAAAATTTGGAAATGGCTAAATTTAGGTGGGATTCTATTTGTAATTATGACTATTTTTACCATTGGAAATATGCAATGGTTTCAAGCTAATCTTTGGCAAAACTTTATTGCTTTAAATTTAAATGATTATTTTGTAGTAATTGGGGTTTTTGTAATAATTTTACTGATATTATATAAATTCAACATAATTCAATTTATATCTAATTTAGGAATAGGAAGTATAAGTTTTGATATAGCAAAACTTTATTCTAACCTCCGAGATTATACAGAATCTAGTGAAGAGATACAAAAAGAAATTTCAAGTAAGATCAAAAAACAAACCATAGTTTTTGTAGATGATATTGATAGATGTCGTAAAGAAACTGTGCTAGAAGTATTAGAGCATATTAAGCATTTTTATGCTTCTGATAAATTATTTTTTATATTTGCTATAGATAGAAAATCTCTAGCTACATATATTGCTGAGCATTATAACTATCAAACAAAAGGTGGAGAAATAGACTTTGATAGAGGGTATCAATATCTAGATAAATTATTCCCAGAATATTATAATCTTAGATATTTAGATGGTAGAGAACTATTTAATGAATACTTAAAGAAGCAAGAGATCTATAATGAATTAACTGATACAGATAGAGAAAATTATTATCTATTGATAGAATATTATGCTTCTTTTAACTGGAGAAAAGTAGGGGCTTTGATTGAGAAATTTGCTGAAATTTATAAGAAAATAGGCTATTCGAAAGTTGTTGAAGTTGACGATGGTAAGTTTATATATTTAGATCAAATCTTTAGATGGTGTCTGGTGCATGAGTTTTATCCTGAAGTTTTTGAGGAGAGGAATTGGAGGAAAGTGGTTGTTGAGAAATTTTATGGTACAGAAAATAGTACTGATAATTTATTTTGTAGAAATCCTTTATCTGATTGGCACAGAGATAAATATTTTCAAACTATTGAGGATAGTACAAAAGATAATATTCCATTCAATAAAACATTTTATTTGGAAAAATTATATAATTATAATGGAGAGTTTGAATTTATTCCGAAACAAAAAGTTGGCTTTTCTTTTAGCTTACCTAGTAATATTTCTGGTAGTCATATAAAAGTATGGATAGATAGTAATACTGCAGAAACTGTATTTAAAAAAAACATTCCTCTTGAATATGGATTGGAACTATCTCTAGATAGTGTAAGGGATATATTAAATGTATGTATAGATCTTATTATGGCTAAAGGATTTAGTCATAGTGATAAAATTGGGGTTGGTACAGTCAAAATAGCCAAAATGAAACCCTAAAAATAATAAATTTATCAAATCAAACTATATAAAACCATCTTACAATTCTTGATCTTGAAAATAAAAAATCCCCCGCAGTGGCGGGGGGGGAGGGAGAGATGTTGTTGTGTTGGGGTGATGGTGTCAGGTAGGTAGTAATCCGTCGAGATTGTGTGAATAGAAATCAATTTCTAGCTCAAATGGAGCCCAATCTTGAGGTTTGTCATCAATAGCCTCCCGAACCTCTTGCTCTGCATCGAGGTCATCAGCGACCTCCCATTTCTCCTGTTCTGCAGCACGGCATTCCGCTTCTGCATCGATGGGGCTGGGTGT
Organism: uncultured Candidatus Saccharibacteria bacterium; assembly: GCA_964646465.1. GTDB lineage: Bacteria > Patescibacteriota > Minisyncoccia > SW-4-49-11 > SW-4-49-11 > CALRBF01. The sequence goes on from CAZYEN010000010.1 coordinate 24,980, forward strand.
GTGTGTGGTACCTGACCAGTGTGGGCGTACTGTGGATTGAAACATTTTTCTTAAAGAGATTTTCGTACAATATAATAGTACATTTTCCTAATTTTGTCAATAGCTAGTAACTAGTTTTATAAAATTCATCCACCCCCTCCTTTCAGGCACCCCCTCCTAAAAGGGGGACAGAATACAGTTCCACCCCGTCAGGCAACGCCTGCCACCCCTCAAGAGGGGAATTAGCTCAGTCCTTACTCCGTCGTCGCAAATGGGATTTGCTCCTTGAAAACCCACGGTTTCCAACACTCGGTCTTTGACCTCGTTGCCTTCCTCCACGGGAAAAGTTCCTTTTTCCCGACCCTTTTCCCAAAAGCTAAAGCCTTTTTACGGGTACTCCCTCCAAAGGGAGACAGAATACGGATCATTCCGCCCCGCCCCTTTCAAGAGGGAAATTTTTATAATCATTACTCACTTACAAAATAGGTTTCTTTGTAGCCATTGGCGAAGCTTTTGGCGTCGCTGGAGTTTTTGCCTTCTATTTTGAGTTTGGTGATGGCTATATTACCATTGTTTGTTCCGATTATAATTCTATTTTGGGTGTTGTCAAATTGCCAATGTCCGGCTTGTAGCTTTGAGTGAGTGTTGATTGGCTCTAGCTCTATTTGCTCGAATATAACTTTTTTACCATTGTTGAGGTGGGTGTAGACTTGGGGCCAGATGATATAAGCTCGATATAGGTTGATTATATCTTGTGAGGTGTGTTTTTGCCAATTAATTTGTCCGTCTTGTTTTTGGACCATTGAGACTATGCTGGCTTGTGTGTCATCTTGTGTTTGTGGGCTGATATGTCCAGTTATGAACTTTGGTAAGGCTTCTGATAGAATTTTGTCACTGATGTCTATAATCTTTTGCTCTAATTCTATATAGGTGTCGGTGGGGGATATGTCTATATCTTCTTGTGATATTATTGGGCCGTGATCCATTAAGTGGTCTAATTGCATTAGGCTGACGGCGGTTTGCTTGTCTCCATTGCGTAGGCTGGCTTGAATGGGGGATGGTCCTCGGTATTGTGGTAATCTGGAGGGGTGTATATTCAGGACTTTATTGGGCATTATATCTAAGATTGTTTGTGGGATGATTTTACCATAAGCGATTACTAACCAGATGTCTGACTTGAGTCTGCTTAATAATTCTATTGTCTCTGGGTTGTTGAGCTTGTCTGGGCTAAATACTGGGATATTATGTGTATTGGCAAATTCTTTGAGTGGGCTTGGGGTTATGATTTTTTTCCTTCCTTGTGGTGTGTCAGGGGTGGTGATAATGGCTACAATCTCTGTCCAAGTTAAAAGGTTGTCGGCTATTGCTACTGCCAGAGAGGGGGTTCCCCAAAGTATAATTTTGGGTTTAGACATAAATTTTACCTGCTTCTTTTGGTTTGATTGGAAGTGCTTTGTCGGCAAATAGGATGCCGTCTAAATGGTCTATTTCATGTTGTATTATTCGGGCAAATATTCCTGTGGCTTCGCCTCCTATTGTCTCTCCTTTGAGATTGAGTCCAGTGAAGACTATACTAGTTGGCCTGACTACATCGGCAAAATATTCTGGTAAGGATAAGCAGCCTTCTTCCATCACTGATGTGTCGGTACTGACTGAGGTTAATACTGGGTTGATGACTATATAATGTTGGTCTAATTTACAGCTATCAAATCCTGTTTTTTCAAAATACTCTCCTGGAATATTGATTAATATCATTCTGACATTGTTTCCAACTTGAGGTGCAGCAAGTCCCATCCCATTGTTTGGATGTATGCTAGACTTCATATCCCGAGCTAATTTATGTATCTCTCGAGTTATGGCATCGATTGGTTTAGATGGTGTGCGAAGGATTGGGTTCTTTAACCCAGTTTCTATGTCCAGAATCATAGCTAAAAATATGTTAGTATATGTTATTATTATAGCATAAAATGCTGAAAATAGCAAGGTTTAGAAAGGGATTATAAATTATGAATTATGAATGGTAAATGATAAATTACATCCACCCTGTCCACTCCCTTATAAATACGACATGAACCAACCCCTCCAAAGGAGTACAGAATCCAGCCTAATTTTACCCCCCCCTCCTATTCTCAAAATTGTAATACTATGATATAATTAGTTTTAAATAATACCTATATATATTATGAAAGAATACGAAGCAGTTATTGGAATGGAGGTTCATGTTGAATCTAAAACAAAATCTAAAATGTTTTGTTCCTGTGTGAATGGATTAGGGCTTGAAGATAAGCCTAATATTCATATTTGCCCAATTTGTACTGGTCATCCTGGTACTTTGCCGGTGCCAAATCGCGAGGCTTTGGTTAAACTTGCTCGTTTTGGACAGGCTTTGAATTGTAATATTTCAGATTATACTTGGTTTGAGAGGAAAAGTTATTTTTATCCTGATTTACCGAAAGGTTATCAGATTACTCAGTATGAGCGTCCTCTATGTTATGATGGGGAGATTGAGATTATGACTTCTCAAGGTGTGAAGCATATTCGTATTACTAGAATTCATATGGAGGAGGATACTGGTAAACTATCCCATATCAATGGTAAGACTGTGGTTGATTATAATCGAGCGGGA
>CAZYEN010000011.1:0-53392 GCA_964646465.1 uncultured Candidatus Saccharibacteria bacterium
TTATGATTGTAAAGATTAGAGCAAGAATTCAACCACAAGTATTTATATAACTTTATTAAAATTTTATACTTGTGATTGTATGATTACTCTTTTATCCTCACTCTTATATTTTATCAAAGTAAGGAATTATGTACTAGAGAAGTTATCCACAATTATTTAATTTGTTCTAAAATATATCTCATTGAGTCTTGAGAAGATGCCAACAAAATAAAGTTTTCATAACTTGACACATCAATTGAGTCACTTGGTGAAGTATAGTTATAATAATAATTATTAAAGACTTTGCCAGAGTTATTAGTAATAGTTGATGTTTTTATTTGTGGGTTATTCACTATTCTAGATGGTAGATTTATAGAGAATCCAGCCAAATCACGAGGTATGGAATTAGACCAATTTTCTACAAAAGTTTTAGCACTTTGATCTGAAGACAAACCTAAAACTGCTGCTAATTTATAAACACCTTGTTGATTATAAGCATAGAGTTTATATCCTTCAATTGTACCAATAGATGCAATAGTTATACTCATTATGTCAGCAATGTCTACTAAACTTACGGTGTTACTGTCTTTAGTTAAGTTGAGCTCAATTAAAGTGTCTTTTTTATCTGTTAAAACTGTTGATATGGTTTTACGAATTGGCTCAGAGTCAATAAAGTCTATATCTACTACTGAATCTTGTGGTAGTGGTGAATTAAAACCTAAATTTGGAGTTGTATTATCTATATCTGTTGAAGTATCGTTACTATCATCAGAGTTAATGTCTGTATCAGTAGTTACATTTATATCAGAGCTATTAGAAGACATATTAAAGTAAAAATATACTCCTCCCGAAATCAATCCTAGTAATATAATTACTATTGTTGCTGAAATTAATGCTTTGGCGGATGTTTTTTTAGTCTTAACATCTTTTATATCATCTTGTAAATTGAGACCATTAATGTCAAATTTATTATCTGGAGTACTGGGATCTAATTTAGAGTCTAAAGAAGTTACAGGTTGAGAATTAATTGGATTAGAGTCCAAATTTGAATTTGAAGAAGTAGTTGTATTTTTTAAATTAGTATCTAAAGGTAAATCTATACTATCATCTAAAACTGAAAATCCTGATTTTGGCTCAGAGATTGCTCTACTTGGAGGATTAAAACTAGTATTAGAACTGACATTAGGACTAGTACTCATATTACTCCAAGAATAATTAGATTCATTAGAAGCTAATGTACTATCTTTTTTTTCTACTGCTATTTTGGATGGTGTGTCTGTTGGGATAGAAGCAACATTATTAGTTATCTCTGGTCTTGCTTGTACAAAATTTCCAGATTGTTGCAATCTATCTTGTGGATTAGAACTCCATAAATCTAAGTCTTTTTTGAGTGTTCTTAGAGTTCCTGGTATTTGATTTTGATTTTGATCTGCCATAATTTTATAATTTATATGTTTAATAACTACTCAAGATAAGGTATTAAGTTTATTCTGCCCTCTGTATCAACTTTTTTAATTTTAACCCTTATACTTTGATTTAATTGTATCACATCTTCTATATTATTTATATGTTTATCTGAAAGTTCAGAAATGTGTATCAATCCATCTAGGCCTGGTTTAATATTTATAAAAGCTCCAAAAGGCATAATTTTAATAACCCTACCCTCAAATATATCTCCTTCTTTTGGGACATACACTAAGTCTAAAATTTTATCTTTAGCTTGCATTACCATAGATAAATCTTCTCCTGTTATAAAGACTTGTCCATCATCTTCTATATCTATTTTTACTCCAGTAGCATCTATGATGGCATTGATTGTCTTGCCTCCGGCTCCGATTACATCTCTAATTTTAGTAGGATTAATTATAAAAGATTCAATTTTTGGAGCATACTTAGAAACTTCTGATCTAGCTTCTGATATAGTTTGAGATAAAGTGTCAAGAATTTTTAATCTTGCTATTTTTGCTTCCTCCAAAGCTTCAACAAACATTTCTTTTGACATCCCCTGTCCTTTGATATCCATCTGGATTGCGTTGACACCATTATGTGTACCAGCAACCTTGAAGTCCATTTCGCCAAAGTGATCTTCAGGTCCTTGAATATCTGTTAAAATTTTATATTTACCATTTTGTTCTACTATACCCATAGCTATCCCAGCAACTGGAGCTATTATAGGAACTCCTGCTGCCAATAAAGATAAGGTTGATGAACACACACTAGCCATAGAAGAAGACCCATTAGATCCCAAAACTTCGGTTACTATTCTAATCGTATATGGAAAATCTTCAATATTAGGTAAAACTCCCTCTAGAGCTTTTTCAGCTAATGCCCCATGCCCTATCTCTCTTCTACCCGGCCCTCTTAACTGCCCCACTTCACCTACAGAGAAAGGAGGAAAATTATAATGATGCATAAACCTTTTTTTGATTTCATCTTTCATCTCATCTATAATCTGAGCTTCTCCGGGAGAACCTAAAGTTAATATAGACAAAGTTTGAGTAGCACCCCTATTGAATAAAGCTGAACCATGTACTCGTGGTAAAATATCTATTTCTGAACTTAATTCACGAATTTGATTTAATGCCCTACCATCTGGTCTTAGCTCCCTCTCTAAGATACCTTCTTTAAAAACTCGATTCAATTCTTGGTCTAGAGTATATTCTACTAAATCTCTATGTTCTGGATAAGCTTGATTTAATTCATTTAATAACTGATGGTGAGCTTGTTTAGTAGAGGTAATATCTCCATATACTGCAGGTTCTAATTTGCCATTGACTATATATGTAATTCCTTCAACAATCTCTGCGTTGGATTCTGGTTTAATTAAAATTTGTTTTTCAAGACCTATTTCTGAGATAATATTATTCTGGAATTGTATCATTTTATCAATCTCAGAGGATACTTTAATAAAAGCCTCTAAAATAGTATTTTCTGGGATTTGACTTCCTCCAAACTCCATCATAACCAATCGATTTTCGGAGTTTAAAGTAATAATAGTATCAAAGTCTCCAGATTCTCTTTGCTCAAAAGATGGGTTTACAATAATTTCATCATCCACCATAGCCACTCTCAAAGCAGCTACCGGCCCATCCCAAGGAATATCTGAAATAGATAAAGCTAATGAAGCTCCAAACAAAGCAACAGCATCTGGATCATTACTATCATCCATAGAAAGAGTAGTAACTACCACCTGCACTTCATTACGAAGTGATTGGTCGAAAAATGGACGAATAGCTCTATCAACCAACCTCCCTGTTAGAATAGAGTCATCACTAGGACGCCCCTCTCTCTTTACAAATCGACTACCCTTTATTTTGCCATTAGCATAAAATTTTTCTTGGTAATCTACGAATAATGGTAGATAATTAGAACTAACTGGCTTATTAGACATTACTGCCGTAACCAAAACAGTAGTCTCTCCCAGAGAAACCACAACTGATCCATTGGCTTGTTTTGCTAATTTACCAATTTCTACTTTGAGATTTTGTCCTGCTATTTGTGTTTGATATGTTTTGAAGTTCATATAAATAGGGTGAGTCTATGCTCTAAGCCCAAGTTCTTTGACTGTTTTTTCAAATAAACTTAAGTCTGTTTTTTTCAAATAAGCTAAAAGTTTTTTACGTTGAGAAACTAATTGAATCAATCCCTTTCTAGAGTGAAAATCTTTACGATTTATTTTTAAATGCTCGGTCAAATAGAGTATTCTCTCTGTAATTAAAGCAACCTGTACAGGAGCTGATCCATTATCTCCTTCATGTACTTGAAATTTATTAATAATCTGACCTTTTGAATCTGAATTTAACATAAATTAAAATATATTACCTTAGTAGTTAGTATAAATATATCATAATTTGAATTATATTGCAAGGGGAGAAGTTAATTGTAATTATGCGCCCTTGCTTGAGGCACAAATTTCATAGAGGAAAATGATCTTAAAGTTACATATGTTTTATATGAAACTTGTAATAATCAAAAAGCTCCCCAAACAAAAGGAGAGCTTTTTGAAGTGACTAAATGTTATTTAGACCACTTAGATTTACTAGCATTCCAAGCTCCAATACCTCCACGAGAGATTTTGAAAGCCATAGCCTCAACATTAGTTTTGGCGTCAAACGGAGTTACCCATTCTCTACCCATTTGTTTCAATGTTCCTGCCCAAGTACCTCGAATAAATTGTCCACAACCAGAAGCGGTAGAGTTTTTATTCTTAGCAAGAGGATTCCCTCCAGACTCAGACTTAATAATTCTAGTCATCAAGTCAGCGTCTACTCCATATTTAGCAGACATCTCAGGCACATAATCAAAACATGAACCTTGTGCTGGGATATTGCTTAATTCAGCCTCTACTGAAGCATAGAAAGAAGTTTTTGTCTGTACTGTAGCTTGAGCTTGTTTAGGTTTTTCAGGCTCAGGTTTAGGGGTTATGATAGTCTCAACGGGATTAACTCCATTGATAACTGAGTTGGTCACTTCTAAATCAAATGAACTTGCAACCACGGGCTGAGTGTTGGTTGGAATAACTCCTGTAACTCCAACAATCATAGCCAAAATTATATATAATATATCCATTAAATAGGACAACTGATAAACTCTCCCAAACTCTAATCAAAAACAGTGTAGACAAATATAAAAAAGGTCTTATATTTGAGAGATGGAAAACATAATATCACATAATTGACAAAATGTCAATATATAGTACAATGTATTTCATAAGCCGAGGTGGTGGAATTGGTAGACACGCATGCCTTAGGAGCATGTATCTTATGATGTGGAGGTTCAAGTCCTCTCCTCGGCACCAAAGAATATGAGTAAGAAAGTGTATACCTTTCTTTTTTATTTTTTAGATAAGAAAAAACCCCAGCCGTAGCTGGGGGTAAAGGTTAAGTAAAAATTATTTCTGCTATTACTTATTTTCAAAAATCTGAAAACCAACTGTTATAGATATAGTCAATTTTTTAATTTCATCCAATATTATACTTATTTCTCTGGTACGATTGGCATACATGGCGAAATAGCTATTATTACTTAACCGTGTTAATGACTGATTGATCTCATTTATGCAATCAAACACTTTTGCTAGCTCGTTAATAGCATTCAGATAATTCAAACCTCTTTGTTCAAATGGGTGTAATATTGAAAGAGTTTCTTTCAATGATTTGTTAGAAGAATCAGTGGTACTAAGGTTAGAGTAAACTTCGCTTATGAAGGAAAGATCTAGTGATGAAAAGTTACCTATACACTTGTGCCTATCAATTCTATCTTCTTCTAGCTCATCGAGTAACTCCTTAGCTTGTCCAAACAAAGTGGTTTTTAGATGATTATCAGCAACAGATTGAAGCACATTCCAAAAAGTATCATATACGTCTCTAGTTTGTGGATAAACTTTGAGAGCACTTTGATAAGAATCTTGAAAGAGATGATGGATAGGAATCATTTGGGTTAGAAAGGGCTACAACTTTGCTAGAATACCACATCCAATTATTATTGTCTATTATATTTAATTATAGGCGACTGAAAGGTACCCATACTAAATGCTTGGAGCGACAATTTTTCTGTCCTCCTTTGGAGGAGGTGCCCGCAAGAGCGGAGGAGGACTTCAGTTTAATATTATTATAAATAAGTGTTTATTTTAGTATTTTAAGTACTATCCACCCTCCCCCGTCGCAAATAAGATTTGCTCCTGTGAAACCTGACGGTTTCCCAACCTTCCTCCACGGGAAAACTCCCGTTTTCCCGACCCCTTTCCCAAAAGCTATAAACTTTTTACGGGTACTCCCTCCTAAGGGAGACAAAATAAATCTTAATATTAAAATACTATTTAGAATGTTTCTCATCTTTTTCAAAGCCATAAAATTCATAATTAAACACTCACAATTTATAATTCAAGATTATCTTTTCCTTGCTTTTTTGATTAAAATTCTTTATAATAAATGTAATATTGTATACAATAATTAATATGGCTACAAAAAAATTAATTCAGGTAGATAGTGTCTCTAAATATTTTAACTTACAGAGTAAGAATAATAGTCGCTCTGGAGGACAAATGGATGGCTTTCAGTCTTTCAAAACCACAACTAATCCTGTTTTAAAAGACATTACTTTGGATATTAATCAAGGTGAGTGGATTGGAATTATTGGTAAGAATGGGAGTGGGAAAAGTACTTTTTTGAAATTATTAGCCGGTATTCATAGCCCTGATCAAGGACAGGTAACAGTAGATGGTTCAATTTTACCCTTCTTTGGACCTGATGAAATGTTGCATCCTGAAGGTAGAGCTGAAGATGCAGTACTGGTAAAGGCTTTACAAGTTGGATTGCCAAGAGAAGATATTAATAAAATTTATAATAATATTATTAACTTTTCTGAATTACACGACTTTACTTCTCAAAAGATAAAATTCTTATCTACCGGTATGAAAACCAGGTTAATTTTGGGTCTAATTCTAAATATTAATGCTGATATATATCTTTTTGATGAAATTCCAGCTACTACTGATGCTAATTTTCAAGCTAAAGTTAATAATCGTCTCCAAAGATTAAAACAAATGGGTAAAACAGCTATTATTGTTAGCCATAATATGGATGAGATTCAGCAACATTGTAATAAATGTATTCTACTGCACAAAGGTGAATTGGTAGCTTATGACAATACTGATACTATTTTGAGATTATATAATCAAATGTAATTATTCTAGTCTTGTAAAAGTTTATCTATTTCATGCCTGAAACCTTTGATAGTTCTAAAGTCACGATAGATAGAAGCAAATCTAATATAGGCTACTTCATCAAATAATTTGAGATGCTTTAGAACTGTATCTCCAATTTGTTTGGTAGATATTTCTTTTGGATCTTTTTTGAATAAATCTACCTCGATTTTAAGTATAAAATCTCTAATCTTGTCTTGAGTGAAGGGTCTCTTGTGTAATGATATTGAAACTGCTTTTACAAGTTTATCTGTACTATATCTTTCTTTTACTCCTGATTTTTTGACAACCATCACATCTAAGACTTCTCTGGTCTCGGCTGTGGTAAATCTATATTGGCATTTTTCACAAATTCTTCTTCGTCTGACTATCATATCGTCCCGAGATAATCTAGAGTCAGTGATTCTAGTGTCTATATTTGAGCATTGTGGACATTTCATTTGGATTTGGAGCTAGATTTTTTGGCTGCAGACTTAAGAAATGGAAAAAATAATACTGGAGAAATAGTCCAAAATATTCTGAATGATTCTTTACTGAATAGAGATTGTTCAATTACATTCAGAATAGATTTATCCTGCGTTTTGATCACACTTAAAATATTGACCAACAATAATCCAACTACTGAGACCCCAAATAATAAGTTTCGCCACAGTGGTTTCTTAGCTATACTAAGGTTAGAAGCTATGGCTGAGCTTTGTAATGCCCAGTTTATAATCAAAGTTAGTACTAAAAATAATGCTCCGTCTCCTGGGAAACTACCAATATTAGAAATCTCCCAAGGATAAACGGTGGAAAGAACTTGAGTAATATACAAAGCAATCGCAAGAATATAGATATCTTTTACTCCCTTTTTGTAAATATAAAAAGATAAGCTTAAAATTAAGACTACACTTATAAATAAATCCCCCGAGATTGAGCTCAAAGTGACTTTGCCAAATAGAGGTTCCAATGCATCCATATTTTTATATTTAAAACTATATTTTTATATTATATCACATTCCTTCAGATTGCAAATCTTTTAGCAATTGCTGGGCTCGGCGAGAAATATGCTTTGGAGTGATAATCCTGACTGTTACATACATATCTCCAGAGCCTCTACCTTGTAAATGAGGCATACCTTTTTCGCGAAGTCTAAAAACTTCTCCTGATTGAGTTTGTTTTGGAATTTTTAAATTTAATTCTCCAGCTAAAGTGTCTATATCTACATTTCCACCTAATACAGCTGTAGTATAGACTATATCTTGAGTTAGATAAATATCATCTCCTCGTCTTTCAAACCTTTTATGTGGCTTGACTGTGATATGAATATAGATATTACCAGCAGCCCCACCAAAAGGAGAGGCTTCTCCTTCGCCTCGCATTTCTAAAGTCTGACCATTAGAAATGCCTTTTGGAATTTCAATTTTGATGGATTTCTTTTGTCTCTTGACACCTGTGCCCTGACAACTTTTACAATTAGATTCTGGAATTACACCTCGTCCCTGACAAGTACTACAAGTTGCTCTTTGATTAAAAGTTCCAAGCATAGTTCGTACTTGCTGATCTATATAACCATTTCCATTACAGGTTGGACATTGTTTGGTTGTTTTATTTTGAGCTCCAGTTCCATCACAAGAGTCACAAGTTGAATTAAGGTCTAATTCTATAGTTTTTGAAATACCATTATAGGCTTCTTCTAAAGTAATATCTACTTGCAATTGTATATCTTTTCCTCTGGCTTGACCTCTAGCTCCACTTCTACTTCCTCCACCAAATACATCTGAGAACACATCTTCAAAACCACCTCCGCCAAAAGAGAATCCACTCTGACCAAAAATATCATCAAAAGAAAATCCCTGAGCTCCACCACCAAATCCTGAGAATCCTCCAGCCCCTCCAGCTTGCTGATAATTAGATCCAAATTGATTGTACTGTTGTCTCTTTTGAGGATCGCTTAAAGTCTGATAGGCTTCATTAATCTCTTTGAACTTAGCCTCATCTCCTCCTTTTTTATCTGGATGATATTGATGAGCTAATTTACGATAAGCCTTCTTGATCTCAGCTTCACCCGCATCTTTGGACACTCCTAGTATTTGATAATAATCTTTTGCCATTGACTTGATATCTAAATTCTTTTATACCAAATATTATACAATATTAGCACTAATCTGTACAGAGTGCTATTTTGATGTAAAAAATAACCCCGGCTGTGAAACAGTCGGGGGGAGGGATAATAAATACTGGTTCAAAATACCCTGCAAGTTTTGCCTATGTCATATAAGACAATCGTCCATGAAACCCAAAAAAGAATTACAAAAGTTCCGCCCAAAATTGGATTAGGCCAATGCCCCCAAAACATAGGCAGCAGGCAAATTATACCGACAATTACCGCAGCTATTGTCGTTGCTTTAAGGATAAAATCTAATCTCCTGGCGTGGTACTTCATACCACGAGAATATGAATCTACATAGGCTGGATAATTCTCTGCCCATATAGAAATGATGGGTTGGGGAAGCCCTCGAGCACCAGCCCTGTAAAACTCTTGTTCAGTCTGATCCATGATGGTTATAGAAAGATAAACCTCTACCAAAATATCACATATTTTCATATTGTCAATAGTATGTATAGGATATAATACATCTTGTAGATTTTGCAGAGTGAGTTTTAATGTGGTGGAGGGGCTTGTGAGCTAAAAATTCCCCTCTCGAGGGGTGGATACCTTCTATCCTTTGTTTAGGAGGGAGACGGGGTGGAAAAATATATTAAATAGTACTCCATCCTCCCCCTGCGGGTACTACCTCCTAAGGGAGACAAAATACAGAAGCTCAAAGGCCAAAACAATCCACCCCGTCCAGCAAAGCTGTCCACCCCTCGAGAGGGGAATTTTTAATACCAAATACAGGTGACTGGGAGATCGCCCCTACGAAAGAATATAATGTCGGCGGGTTGTCGCCGACTCTACTAATATCAATCTCTCTTCTACAAGCTCAAAGTTTCTTTGTCTGCTGACTTAATACTTAATTTTACTAGATTAGATTTGAGGCTATAATATTTTATAAAATTGGTCATAAGTCTAATTCCTAGTTGAAATAATCCCACAAATGGCAAAAAGCTCAAAAATACTATTAGGGAGACCACTATACCCCAGAGTGGACCACTCATCCAAGGGGTTAGAAATTTATTAATATAAGTGATAAAGGCTTGAATTATTGGTGTGTCTCGATTAATAGGAATTTGGAATCTATCGGACAGAGTACTGATTTGATTTTGAATAACACTCTCTCTGTTAATTAACCTTGTATCTAAATTTTGAGATTCTATTTGCGAATCTATTTGATCTGAGACATAATTTCCAACTGAGATATTGGGGTCAAAGTCTGGAGCAATTTCTTGAAAGATAGGCATCCAAGCTTGTATTTGATTCCCTACAAAAGATTCTTCTAGAAAAATACCATTGGGATTAGTTCTAATCGTATTACCATAGATAAATACTGAGGTTAATAACATAAGCCAAACAATTATAGCTTTTGTATGGGGGAGCACAATAGTCTTTACCCTAAATCTGATATGGTCACTCGAACTTTCATTTATATCTCTAATAAACTTGAATAATGTTTGTATCCCTAGGATTAAAGTAAAGACTATAATTAAGGCTGTCATAAGGTCAAACCAAAAACCTATAAAAACTAAAGGTAAAATTTGTAAAATTATAAATTGAATATTATGCCTCGGAGCTCCATCAATACAAATATACCATGATAGTGTTGAGACATAGATTATTCCCAAAAACCCCGCTAATAGACCTCCTAGTATGATGGGTAGACTACCAATTACTGAGTTTACTATAATTATAAGAGTAATCCATAGTAAGAGGCTTATAATTAATTCTATTATTAATAGTTTTTGATTCTGCATATAAAATTTTATTATCTTGAGAACTGCTTTTCAAACCAATCCTGATCTAATTGTACCATAGTTGGTCTACCATGACAGCAAGCAAATCCAAAATCTGTCTTAGCCGCATCTTTTATCAAGGCCTCAATTTCTTGTTGAGTCAGACTATATCCTGCTTTGATAGCTGACTTACAGGCTACGGTTTTGAGTAGTTCTGTCCTAAGCTCGGATAATTCCATAGTCTGTCCTCTTTCTTGGATTTGGGCAATCAATATATTGATATGCTCTTCTGTCTTTTGGTTTTTGGCTAAAAATGTCGGCAAGGATCTTATTATAATTTCACTTGCTCCAAAATCATCTATTTCAAAACCTGGTAATTGAGCCATTATCTCTATTGTAAAATCTTTTTGAGACTGTGGGACACTGATAGCTAATGGAAATAATAAAGCTTGTGATTTAACCGTATCTGCTTGATTTATTAATTGTTCTAAGATAACTTTCTCGTGTACGGCATGTTGGTCTAAAATCATTATTCCGTTTTGATTAGGATATATTATATAGGTGTCAAAAATATGTAGAAAATCGGGTTTTTCAGTCTCAGCTTCTAATAATTCTCGGAAATTTGGCTGTATATTTTGAAAATTATATTGAGCTTTTGGGATTTGTTTGGGAGTATATTGAGCAAAATTGGGTTCTGCTATTGTAGATTTAGTATTGCTATTATATGTCTGATTATATGGCTTAAAATTATAGTTTTTTGTATTGATATTAGTATAGCTTGAATTGATTTCAGACTGTTCTGGTTTGCTGTTTTGTGGTTTTAAAATAACTTCAAAAGCAGACTTCTGTAGAGTGTCTCGGATTAGATATTTAATAGTTTGAAATACCGCTCTATCGTCGATGAATTTGACTTCGGTTTTTCTTGGATGAACATTAACATCGAGTTCTTGTGGCGAGATAAAAATAGAAACAAAGGCAAAAGGATAATGCCCCACTTCCAACATAGTATCAAAACCTTGTTGAATAGCTTTATTAATAAGAGGCTGTATAACTGGGCGATTATTTATAAAAATATGATATTGGGGTGATTTTTTAGAAATTCTAGGATGTCCAATATACCCAATAGCCTTGATATTATACTTTTGAGAGTCGACTAATAATAAATAATCTGGCTCTTGAACTTTCAGTATATCAACTGTTCTTGTTAGTAAATCACTTGTCTTTACATTAATCAACTCTCGATTTTGAGATTTATAGCTAAAAGCTATTTCTGGATTAACTAAAGCTAACTCTTCAATAATTTTAGTAATATGAGAGAGTTCGGTGGAATTACTTTTGAGAAATTTTTTACGAGCTGGAACATTATAAAATAAATTACGAATAGTAATTGTAGTACCTGTATTAGATTTAGATACTGATTTAGTTTCTTTAGTATATGGATTATAAAAGTACCCAGTTGTATCTGATTCAGTCTTAGTTATAAGTTCTACCTGTGAGACAGCTTGAATACTAGATAAAGCTTCCCCTCGAAAACCCATAGTAGACAAGCTATGTAAATCTTCAATTTTCTCAATTTTACTAGTAGCATGCCTTTTGAATAAATTCTCAAAGTCATCTTTGTCAATCCCAGAACCATTGTCTTGAATTATAATTTCAGTTAGCCCTGCATCTAGAATTGCTATTTTAATTTCAGTAGCTCCTGCATCAATAGAATTTTCCACCAACTCCTTCACGATCGAAGCTGGTCTCTCGACTACCTCACCTGCAGCAATTTGATTGATTATATTTTTAGGTAATAAATTTATCATAATGGATTATTTTTCTGTAAATTATCTAATACTTCCAAAGCCTGTATTGGGGTTAAGTCATTTAGATTATATGAATGCAGGGTTTCTAGTAGATTATTGTATTTTTCTTGACTTTTACTTAACTCTAATGATTGTATATTTTGAGGCTGTTGTGAATTAGTCTCGGGCAATAAAGATAATTGAGACTTTCTCTGTTCATATTGAACCAAAGCATTCTTAGCTAATTCTAACACATCTGTTGGAAATCCTGCTAATTTGGCAATAGCAATTCCATAGCTTTTATCAGCTCCTCCTTGTGTGATTCTATGTAAGAATAAAATATCTCCCTCTGACTCCTGAATTATTACCTGATAATTAATAACTCCTTCTAACTCATTTTCTAGACTTAATAACTCATGATAATGAGTGGCAAAAATAGTTCTTGCCTGAATTTTATTATGAATATACTCAATCAAAGCTTTGGCTATACTCATACCATCATAGGTGGATGTTCCGCGCCCTACTTCATCTAGAATAATCAAACTTGACTTGGTGGCATTATGCAGGATATTAGCAACTTCTAGCATTTCAACCATAAAGGTACTCTGGCCCTCTGACATATTATCTGATGCTCCCACTCTAGTAAAAATTCTATCAACTATTCCAATTTTAGCCTCAGTAGCTGGGACATGATATCCAATTTGAGATAAAAGTACAATCAAAGCCACTTGCCTAATATAAGTAGACTTCCCCCCCATATTAGGTCCCGTGATTAGCATCAGAGAATGGTCTGGATCAGCAAGCTTACAGTCATTTGGAGTATATTCATTAATTAATTGTTCTAAAACTGGATGTCTGCCGTCTTTGATATATAAATTCGGCTTTGTAATTATTGTTGGTTTGATATAATTCCAATCTAAGGCTAGTTTGGCACCAGCTTGAATACAATCAATATAGGCAATAGTTTTTGAAATAGTATAAATCTGTTCTGCCTCGGCTATAATAGATTGCCTTAATTCTTCAAACACTATTTGCTCTAAATTTAATAATTTAGCCTCTGCACTTAAGATTTTTTCCTCAAACTCTTTTAATTCAGGAGTAATGTATCGCTCAGCATTAGCTAAAGTTTGTTTTTTAATATAAGTTTCTGGTAAAGTATGATTTTTATACGCATTACTAATTTCTATATAATAGCCAAAAACTTTATTATACTTAACTTTAAGAGAATTAATACCAGTTCTAGCTTGCTCGTTGGTTTGTAATTCCAATAGCCAGTCTTTTCCTCCTTGACTTAAATCTAGTAACTCATCAATTTCTGGTTTATAACCTCTGGCTACGAATCCACCATCCCGAGATAGGATAGGAACATTTTCTTGTAAGACTTTTTGTAATTCTTGACGTAAAGGCTCTAGGTTAAGTAAAGACTTTTTAGCTGCTTGTGTATATTTAGCTTGGTCAATGTTGAAAATTTCAGCAATATATTCAAAGCTTTTAGATAGAAGCAACATATCTCTAGGACCACCGACATTACTAGAAAGTCTAGCTAAAAGCCGTTCAATATCAGCAATTTGAGCTAATAAATTTCTAATTTGTTCAATCTGAATAGGGTTCTGAATATAATTCTGTATATGATTTTGACGAGTTTGAATAGCTTTAATATCTAATAGCGGGAATAATATCCAATGTTTTAACATCCTAGCCCCCAGAGGATTTCTAGTATAATTAATAGCCTGATAAAAACTTTTACCTTGATGACTAGCCCTTGCCAAATTAAACAACTCTAAATTTTGAATAGTTTGAGCATCTAATCTCATATATTGAGATAATTTCATACTTTGCAGTTTTGTAATATGCTTCAAATCCTCTTGTTGGGTATAAATAAGATAATTAAGTAAAGCCCCAGCTGGAGATAGACAAATATCATCAATCTCAAAACCAAAACCTGCCATACTAGCAACCCCAAAATGCTTAGTCAAAGTCTCAATAGCCCGCTCTAATTGAAAATTCCATTTAGATTCTATACTTAGTTTTATACCTAAATCTTTTAATTCTTGAATCAAATCACTATTTTGTGGCAACATAATTTCTCTAACTTGTCTTGAGCTTAAAATATCTCTTAATTCTTGAGAATTAAATTCACCCACCTCAAAAACTCCAGTCCCCAAATCAGCAAAAGCTATATATATAATATCTTTTTGCTTATAAATACTAGCTATATATCTTGATTCACTTGTCTCAGTCTCAAATAAAGCCGTCCCAGGAGTAATAACTTTGACCACTTTTCGATTCACTAAACCTTTAGTGTCCTGAGCTGAGCCTTGTTGCTCGCATAAAGCTACGGAATGTCCGGCTTTGATTAGTTTTTGAATATATTGAGTGGATGCATGATAAGGCACCCCACACATTGGAATACTACCATCTACTGTATTCTTTCGTGCTGTTAATACTAAATCTAGTATTGGAGCTGCTAATTTTGCATCCTCCGCAAACATTTCATAAAAGTCTCCAAGGCGGAAAAATAAAATATCATTGGGATAAGATTTTTTGATTTCATAAAACTGAGTCATCATCGGCGAGGGCATAACAGTATATTTCCTTAATTTAAAGTATATTTATTATACCAAATTATAGATAAATAGTCGAAAAATAATTGAATTTTTAATTAATTTTGATTGACAAAGTTAGAAAAATATGATAAATATGTTTAGCACGTTGTCATCATCTATCATGATCACTCTTCGATACAAAAACAGTGGCGAAATTGCCTATGTCGGGTCTCTAAAAGTTATCCCGAGAATTTTTAAAGGAGGTGATACAATGCCTGAAAAAGTAGTATCTCATGGACTTAGTGATAGTCAGTTGAGAAAATTAGCCAACCGCTACACTCTAGAAGAAAGTCAAGAAGAACCTCCTTTTGCCCTATTGTGTAATGTTGGAGGCGGCAATTCTCTGTTAATCATAAAAAACACTACCGAGATTAGACCAGGGGACAGACTTTTAACCTTGTCCGAAGCTTGGGCAATGCACACAAATAAGGAGGCTATGTTTCTTCCTGATTGAGAAACAGGACCTACCACAGAGCTCACCATCTAGGATGTGAGCTCTTTTTAATTCATAGAATTGAGTCATCATCGGAGAAGGCATTGCTTTCAGTCATTATCTTTATTATAAATCTATTATAGCAAATAATCCTAAAAGCTTCTAAAATAAAAACCCCCGCATCGCATGCGGGGGGAAGGGAGGAATTAGATATCTTAAACAATGGTTATTTCTGACCCTATCTCACCGGGAACTTCTGTTAAGATAAACCAAAAATCTTTTTTGTCTTGAATTTTTTCAAACGTAGGGCTGCCTAGAGAGAATTTATATTTGCCCCAGCGATTCTGCAGAATATCTATTCCTAACATACAAAAATCTCTACTTATTGTCAACACATCAGAAGGAGGAATTAGGAATGTGATGATGGTTCGATTTTCTTCTTTGGGACATGGTGTACTAGAGATAATCCTGCCCATAAATTTCCCAGAAATCTTTTCACTAGACACTGTATCTGTAGTGGGACACGACATAATACCCCTTGGGTGGAAATTTGACTCTAGATCTATCTAGAGTCTGTACAAAGATGAACATATCATATTTTGAAGCCTTTGTCTATATTTGTGTAAATATAAACCATCTACTGAACACATACCCACAGCATAGAGGGAGGGTGGATAATTAGAAAACTATACTTTGAAATTAAATATTATTATAAAACAAAATTTTATTTAAACTTTATCCACCTCCGGCACTCCGTGCCACCTCCTCCAAAGGAGGACAAAAAACTGACTATTGCTTTTTTATTTTTATAATTTGTACTAGGAGAGGGACTTGGTCACAAGTAATTTTCCTGACGGAAAATTCTCGCGACCCCGTCTCGCGGTGTTCGCCTTGCACTTCTTGCAAACTCACACATCGCTCCGACCTTCAAGTCCTGAGCAATAGTCAAAACTGACTATTGCTTTTTTATTTTTATAATTTGTACTAGGAGAGGGACTTGAACCCTCACAGTGTTTAATCACCGACGGATTTTAAGTCCGTTGCGTCTACCATTCCGCCACCCTAGCTGATAGTGAAATCATTATATCTTATTTTTAGAATTTTGACAAGATTATAAAAACACAATATACATAATAACTTAATCAACACAAATACCACCAATTAGTAGATCCATCATTAAAAAGTTCTGAGTTAACAACCTTATTCATATTGAACCCATAAAAGCATGAGTTAAATTTTATGTCGACGAAACCACTGATTATACAAAATTAATAATTCTCTCAATGTTCCACGTGGAACATTTTAGTCAAGCCCCTCTAAAATATTAGGGTAAAATTTAATCCAACCCTTTTTATGACAATTATCCACAATACAGGCAATTGTATCTATAGTAATATCCATATGCTCTAATTTTTGCTTCTGGACATATATTTGAGCCCCCAACTTAAGGTGCTTAATCTTTCTTGGAGTGATATTATATATTGGAAATTCTAAGTTATCCCCAAGTTTTCCACATTTATAAACAGTTTTAACTTCTATGATGTGTAAAACTTTATCCTTTGTGGCAATAATATCTAATTCTGACAATTTACCCAATCTGACATTTTGGTCTATAATTTCAAAACCTTTGGATAATAATAATTTTACCGCTAATCGTTCTCCTAAATCACCTTTGTTTTTTGTGTCCATATATATAAGTATAGCATTCCATACAGATGACTGCTATCAAGAGCCCGAGTCCAATTAACCCAATCTCGCTCCACAACAATAAAAATATATTGTGAACCGGCTCATATTGCCAGAACTCTCTATTGTCGGGCAAATTCACAACATATTGTCCTAGCCCCACACCAAACCATAAATTTGAGCCTATCATTTGAATAGAATCCTGCAAATATAAAAATCTTTTCGATACCGTATTAATAATCTGTGAGTAAGGTAGTAGCCACAAAAATACAATCCCGGCCACACTAAAAGCATTGATTATAATTCGTGATAGAGATTGTAATTTATTTTGAAATTGTTCCACGTGGAACATTGGCTTTTGAGCCAGTCTTGTCAAATATACTAAATCAACTATTAGAAGTAATGTTAAAGCTGTTTTGGAAAAGCTAAGTAGTATTAAAATATGTAAGAAAATTATCAAAATTCTAGAAACAATTCTCATAGAAGTAAAAAGTTTTCCATATAAAAGCTGTATTCCTGTAAGAATAGTTGTGCTGAGAGCCTGTATTGCGGTTAAAATATAATGGTCTATAAGTCCAGAGATGGTAATGGTGACTAAATACATTGTTATGGATAATTTTCTACCCAAACTTTTAGCGTATAACGAAATAAGGCTTAAAACTCCAACAAAACCAAGAATATTAGGGTGTGGGAAAGTACCATATCCCCGAATAAAAATATTATCAAGAATATCAATCTTAGCAACCCCAGAAATATTTACAGATAACGCTGGCTCCACCACAATAGGTAATCCGATATTTTTTTGTAGTCCAAATTGAACTATTACCACAATGGACTGAATTAACATACCAAAAAGAAGTCCTTTTATAACAAATCTTAAATGATTAGCTAAGTACTGAAACCTACTTACATACCAAAACAAAGATATCAATAAATAAAATCTAACTCCCCAAAACCAACTTATAAGAGGATATTTACTCCACAATAATTGCAAAAATATTAGAAAAAATAGACTTATCCATAACTTATCCACATTCCCTTTATTACTAAATGGGAGTCTTTTGGCTTTCCAGAATAAAACTAACCACAATAAAAGCAACGCTATGTCCAAACTATGTAGATATATAGTTGCATAAGGAGAGCGAATATTTCTAATATTATACTCAAATAAGGTTGTTCTGATCAACAAAGGAAAACTAGTCCCTATTATCGTGTATATAAATAATTTAATTTTATTCTGCATTTCATTTACTTTTCAATAATCTAATCTTGTCAGCAACCAAAGAATAATATATATTTATATATGTGTATGTATTTATTATAATAATATCATATTACTTTTTGTGGATAAATTGTGAAAAACTCCTACTTATACCCAAGTTATCCACAATTATTATTAATAAGTCTTTATGTTATACAAAAATATAGTAGTGATTGGAGGCGGAACTGGAAGCTATACCGTACTATCTGGACTTAAACTATTCACTAATTTAAATCTACAAGCTATTGTTACAATGGCTGATAATGGAGGTTCAACAGGAAAGCTAAGAGATGAATTAGGAGTATTACCTCCCGGAGATGCTAGACAATGTCTTGTAGCTCTTGCTGAATCTCCTGAAGTTTTAAGACAATTATTCAATTATAGATTTGACTCTGGAGAACTAAGTGGACATAACTTTGGAAATTTATTTTTATCAGCCTTAGAAAAGATTACTGGAAATTTTGAAGAAGCTGTAAAAACTGCTAGTTCTATTCTTTCTATTCGAGGACAAGTGATACCAGTCACAACCTCTAATATTAATTTATGCATTGATCTTGACAATGGGGATAAGTTGATAGGAGAAGCCTGTGTAGCTGATTCACAAGAACTAATCAAACATAATGTTAAAAGAGTACATTTAAGCCCAGAACCACAAATTAACCCGAAGGCTTTTGATGCTATTATGAAGGCAGATAGTGTAATTATTGGCCCTGGAAACTTTTATTGTAGTTTAGTACCTAATATGATTGTTTCGGGCATGAAAGAAGCATTAACTAAAACTTCTGCTCAGATTATCTATAATGTGAATCTTATGTCAAAAGTAGGGCATTCTAATCACTGGTCAGTAGAAGACCACATTGACCAACTCCATAGATTTATTGGAGATGAAGTTATAGACATAGCTTTATACAACACATCACAACCTGCCCCTAAATTAATAGAAAAATACAAAGAAGAGGGGGAACCAGTTCTTAAAGGAACTAAGTTAGATAAGATTGGTAAAACCATACTTATCGGAACAGATTTAATCGCAGATGGTATATTTATAAACCCAAATCAAAAAGATCCTATAAAAAGGACTTTAATTCGTCATGATTCTCTTAAGTTAGCGGAGGCTTTGTATAGACTGATATAGAATTAATGATAAAATGTAAATTTTCCAAATCTACTTCTTAAATTTAACAACATTATCGAGATATTTATGTTATAAAACTCACAAAAAACTTGCAATTTTTAATAAAATATGATATCTTATTTTCGATCTATCTTGCTTGATATTTTATCATGCCCACTCAAAGTAATCCTGAAAATTCAGATTTAGAACACGAGCATTTAAAGATTCACGAACATTTACTAACTTATGTAGGGGAATTTACGAGACCATTACTGGTATTATGCTTTGAAGAATTGAAGCCTAGAGTAAAAAATATAGCAAGCAGTGAAGTATATGCCATACTTGCAAAATTCAAAGCTAGTATCCTAGATTAACAAAAAAGCCTACCTCATCAGGTAGGCTTTTTTCTTTTTAACCTCTGTTGGACCTTTTTCTTTCATTAGAATCAAGGATTCTCTTACGAATTCGAAGGCTCATTGGAGTAACCTCCAACAATTCATCGTCTGCCAAGTACTCAATACAGGCCTCTAGAGACATATCTTTTGGAGGAGCTATGAAAACCCCGTCATCGGAACCAGAAGCCCTCATATTAGTAAGTTTTTTGGCTTTAACTGGGTTTATTTCTACATCTTGCTCTCGATTAGACTCTCCCAAGACCATTCCTGGATAAACCTCAGTTCCATCTGACACAAAAAATACACCTCTATCTGAAGCTCCATCTAGAGCATATTTGGTAATTTTACCAAGTTCTAAAGACACAATTGAACCAGTAGATCTTCCTTTACCATTAGACATTCTTGGGCCATATTCCAGAAAAGAACTATTCATAATCACAGTTCCTTTAGATAAAGTCAATAAAACACTTCTAAGCCCAATCAGGTTCTGAGTGGTAATTTTATATTCAATATGAGACTCATTATGTTCATTAATCTCCATATTGACCAGCTCTCCCTGCCTTTTATTGACGGCTTCAATAATTTTACCACTATATTCTTCTGGCACATCTAGACTCAATAACTCATAAGGTTCTTCTACAGTACCGTTTTGCTCTCGTAAAATAACCTGAGGTCTACCAACAGAAAATTCATATCCCTCGCGTCGCATAGTCTCAATCAACACAGCCAAATGTAACTCTCCGCGACCAGCCACCAAGAATTTATCAGGGCTATCTGTATCCTCGATTTTTAAGCTAATATTGGTCTCTTGCTCTTTATATAATCTATCTCTGATCATACGAGAAGTAGAATATTTACCTTCCTTACCAGAAAAAGGACTATCGTTGATAGCAAACATCATCTGCAAAGTAGGGCTTTCTACCTCCACTGGAGCAATTTGTACTGGATTTTGTGAATCTGCAATCGTATCCCCAATTTCAATATCGGCAATACCAGCAATCACCGCAATATCTCCAGCCACAATTTCGGTAGCCTCTACTAAATCCATTCCATTATATTTTAGCAAACTAGTGATGGTATTCTTAGTCTGATTACCAGACTTATCTATTCTTACTACTGACATTCCTTTTACAACCTTACCAGCATCAATTCTACCGACAGCCATAGTCCCTTTGAATTTATCGAATTGCAAATTCAAAGTCAGCATACGAAAAGACTCTTCAATAGGAGAGGTCGGAGCTGGTATTTCATTCACAATAACCTCGAATAGTTCAGTCAAATCCTTACCAGTCTGGTCAGTTTCCAAAGAAGCCGAACCATTAATAGCCGAAGCATACACAATTGGGAAATCTAATTGCTTATCATTAGCATTCAGAGTAACGAATAAGTCAAAAGTCTTATCCACCACTGCATCGGGATTAGCATCAGGTCGGTCAATTTTGTTAATAACCACTACTACACGAAGCCCTAAAGCTAAAGCTTTTTTAAGTACAAATTTAGTTTGAGGCATTGGCCCCTCTTTAGAATCCACCAATAAAAGAGCTCCATCAGCCATTTTAAGCACTCGCTCCACCTCACCACCAAAATCAGCATGACCAGGAGTGTCAATCAAATTAATAGTATAGTCTTTATAAGTAACAGAAGCATTCTTAGCCCTAATAGTAATACCTTTTTCTCGCTCCAAATCCATAGAATCCATCACTCTCTCCTGAACAGCCTGATTCTCTCTAAAAATCTGAGTTTGATGCAAAATAGCATCCATCAAAGTGGTTTTACCGTGGTCAACATGAGCAATAATAGCAAGGTTACGGATATGTGAATTCATATAATTAGATGGTTAGGAGATAAGAGAGTTTGTATAATTGAGTTATTTTACCTTAAATTAGATAAAAAAGCAAATATTTAATATAAAAAGGGAATAAAAAGACAAATTTTAATTTATAAATGTCAGTTATTGACAAATTTATATAAGTATTGTAGTATATTATTCTGCTTAAGCAAGCAAAACAATTATCAATAGTTTTTAAAAAGGGCGCTCAGCTCCTTTTTTGTTTGTTTATACTAAAAATGTTCCACGTGGAACATTTTTAGTATATTGTCTACTTTATAAAAACAGCCCTCCGAACAGATCGGGGGCTGGGGTTAGGAAGAGGGGCGAATTCACATCCCCTCAGACTCGGTGAGGGAGGGGGGAGTCTCAGAGGTAGGAAAAATCAAGTCTTGAAACCTCGCGGTAACCATCCTTACAGGAAACGCCTTCAGGCAAGCTAAAGCGAATTCCCCAGAATCCTTGATTGTACCCTGATAGAACTACCCCAACTGCCTCAATGTCATTATCCGTAAGCCACGGGAAGTCGCGTTTGGCCTCAGCAGATAACTCATTGAGAAACGCGATACTGTGTTGATAGGTGTTGGCGGATAGAATAAATCCATTGGACGATTTAAACTCATCGTGAGTTGGGTTGTTTCCTCAGGCGTGAGTCACAATACGTTTGTCGTAAGTCATTTTAAGGAGTGTATGTATTGTACGAAAACAGATATACCTCATTTCCCTCTTTTTGTCAATGATATATCTCATAATATTTAGGGTGGAATAACGGGGGACTTAAAGCCCTGCGATTCATAATTTATAATTATTACCCTATATGCTATAATAAATCTAAGTTTATAAACTTAAATCTATGAAAATTCTACACAAAATCATAATTTGGCTTGCTTATGCTAGTCCTGTTCTATTCTTACCTTTTTTCTTCCTTACAGTTGGTGAGCGAGTAGAGTATGGGAAGAATATGGGAACTTTATCTATTGTTCTATTCATCATTACTCTTATTCCTAGTATGATTAGGCGATTTGGATTGTCAAAAGAGTTTAGTTTACTAATTAAATTCACATTACCTGTCCGTAGGCAATTCGGGATTTTGATGTTTATGACAGCTTTCACTCATTATTTAGCAATGAAAGTAATTCCAGTGTTACAATTCAAACTACCACCTTCCCTACCTGCTTATCAAGCCTTTGGACTGGCAGCTATTATACTAACTTTGCCTCTATTTCTAACTTCTAATAATTGTGCTACTCGTAAACTAAAGTCAAATTGGAAAAAATTACATAGACTAACTTATATTATCGGATGGCTGATTTTTGGACATGTACTTTTGATTAGCCTAAGGGCTGGGGAAGGAATATCAATACAAGCTATAGCAATTGGTATTGTAATGGTCTTAGAAATAGCTTCTTTGATTAAGGCGAGGGTGAGTAAGGTTAGTTAAACACTACCCAAGATGAGAATGATCATTCCAAGTAACTACTTTCCAAAATTTATCTACTTCATCATATTGCATCCAAACAATTCCTGTATTACTTAAAATAAAATTATTTACTATAATCTTTGATTCTCTAGCACTTACATCATATCCAAATAGACAATACCATAAAAGACAATGCAAAAAATTTTTATGTGTTACTACCACAATATTATCCTCTTGTCTGTTTTCTAAAAATTCAAAACATTCCTTAGCCCTCTGCCTCAAATCCTCAAAATTTTCTTCATCTGAATATCTCCAGTCTAGATTTTCCCAGTTTAATTCAATTTTCTCGTCTATCACTTGTAATTCTGGGATGTTTTTATTCCTATTTTCTTGAATAGATGGCCTTTTTCTTTCTCTAAATAAACTATTTTCAATAATATCTCTACCTGTCACTTCAGAAATATACTCAGCTGTTTGCTTCGCTCTAATATAGTCACTACTGATAATAATTTCAACTTCAATATTAGAAAACCTGTCTGCTATTAACTTAGCTTGATTGTGCCCAATCTCAGACAAAAAAGTCTCAGCTGATTGATACAGTCTAAGTTGATTTCCCTCTGATTCTCCGTGCCTAACAAAATATATATTTTTCATACTGTGGACCTGACTGGGATCGAACCAGCCACCTCCTCGGTGCAAGCGAGGCGCTCTACCATATGAGCTACAGGCCCTAATCTAATTACAGACTAGATTATATCAAATCTGGTTTATTTATGCAAGAGGAGAATAGATTATATAAAACCCTACTCGTGATGATGTTCTTCAGCAGCGTCAGCCTCAGCTTTGGTCATATGTACTGTTCCAAATGGATGCTCAGGACCTGCATAAATAGAATAGAGTTGTAATGGCTCTGTACCGGTATTTATAATATTATGATAAATCTCCGCAGGGACATGTACAGAATACCCATCTTCAATATCTTGTACAAAATTTAAATCGTCTTCTTTTTGCCCCATATAGACCTTTCCTTGCCCCTTGTCTACTCTGATAAACTGTTCGATATTGTGATGTGCCTCAAGCCCAATTTCTCCACCCACAGGGATAGACATTACTGTCACCTGCATACTGTCTCCAGTCCAAATCGTTTGGCGATAGGCTTGATTCTCAATTACCAACTCTTCTAGATTAAATACAGCTGGTTGTTTTCCCTTATCTTCAATCATTTTCATAGTTGTAATGATTAATATTACATTTATATCATACACCTTGAGTGGGTGTTTTGTCTATTGTGGGGTAATTCTTATTGACATTTTAATTATGCTTTGGCATACTATTGATATACCCTCGCACCTTCAAACACAGTGGAACATTTATTTAAACAAACACCTGATGATGTTTTTAAAGATATAAATACAGAACCTCCACTTAGAAACAACTTCTCTACTGAAAGAGAATTTTTGTTGGCACTAACAATATTTGAATCAATATACTATACAGCACTTTCTGCTTTTGGGTGAACAAATTACACCCAAAACCAATATACCAGCCCCTCAGCTGGTTTTTTTCGTTTTTAGAAAAAAGTAATTAGATAATATTTAATTTCTTTAATCCGACAAAATCTGAAAAAGCAAAATTTGTTGTGTTGTGGGGATCTAACTTATATCCACCCTCCCCCTACGGGTACTCCCTCCTAAGGGAGACAAAAATATCACAAAAGGCATAAGATTTACACCTCCTAACATAAGGCAAATGCAATATAATACCAAGAGGAAAACGGGTTTTATCCCGTTTTCCTCTTGGCGGGGATTCCCAAAATGTATCCATTTTCCAAAACCCTTCGATTTTGGTATTTCCGCCACGGGAAACTCTCGTTTCCTGACACCTTCCCCTAGTTGTCCTTTAAACAAAAATAAAAAGAGGCTTAATTTATGCCTCTTTTTATTTTGGCGGGGACGACCGGGCTCGAACCGGCGACCTTCTGCGTGACAGGCAGACGCTCTAAACCGACTGAGCTACGCCCCCATGATTAAATTATTATAGCAATGTTCTTGGAATTTAGCAAGAGCAACACTCTGGGGTGGCCAACGGGAATTGAACCCGTAATGTCGGAACCACAACCCGAAGTTTTACCATTAAACTATGGCCACCACACAATGCTTCTCTTACTAACATAATGTGCAACAAAGCTTATTGTATCAAAAAATTATCTACATTGCAAATATAGGTAGAAGATAACTATAAAGACAGAGTCTACTAACTTTAGTGTTAAATTTAAAGATCAAAGTTTGATATTTAATCACCTCCAGCCAAAATGTCACCTCCTCTAAAGGAGGACAGAATATTAAATTCACCATTCATAATTATTTCTGGCCATTTTTGACAATCATATCAATTACTTCATCTCGATTCGAAGTTACTTTAAACAAATTCAAATCAGCTGGATTAATAGTTCTATATTTTTGGTCTAAAGTTTGCTTAATATAATCTGTTAATGGACTCCAAAACTTATCATCGTATAAAATTAAAGGTGTAGGGTCTACTTTATGAGTCTGTACTAAAGTTAATACTTCAAATAATTGATGCAATGTTCCCAAACCTCCTGGGCAGAATAGATATTGATTAGTAGGGCCAGTCAAGATAAATTGTCTAGTAAATGGGAATCTAAAATGAATAGAGTCACTAACATATTGATTCATTGTTTTGCCTGCCTGATGCAACAATGTAGCATAAGCCGGTTTACCAGCTTCAGCAGAAGCTTTATTAGCAGCTTCAGCAATTCCAAAGCCTCCTCCTGTTAAGACAGTAAAATCCTGTTTAATTGCTTCTTGTGCAATATTATATACATCATGATAATAATGACTGTCTTTTGAAACTTTGTTACTTCCTAAGATAGTGATGTTCTTAGGTAATGACTGTAAAAAATCTAATCCTTCTACTAATTCTGCCATGACACGAAATATTCGCCAATTCACACTAGTAACAGAGTTGGTGTTAGATATATTATCTAAAAAGTTTGGATGGTCTTCCGTATTTTTAATAATATCATAAGCCTCTTCAGCAGTTTCTACTACTTTTAGCATTTCTAAATCTTCTGGTTTAATAGCTCCTAATATCTCATGACAAGTATTGTTAAGAAAATTTACTAAGGGGGTCCAAAACTCAACTCCCACTAATATGACTGGGACTTTTTGAATAAATCCTAAGGCCATTTCATTCAAAGCCTGGAATAATTCATCCAGAGTACCATAACCACCAGGAAAATAAACAAATGCCTGAGAAGGGGTGGTGAGCATCACTTTACGGGTAAAAAAGTAGCTAAAATCTACAGAATCAGTGACGTAGGGATTAATTTTTTGCTCCATTGGGAGTTCAATTCCAAGTCCAATTGAAGTTCCTTTGACTTGAAAGGCTCCTCGATTAGCAGCCTCCATAATACCAGGACCTCCCCCAGTAATAACAGTAAAGTTATTAAGCCCTAGAATTTCCCCTAATTTACGGGCTTTAATATAATATTCATCATTTTCATAAGTACGAGCTGAGCCGAAAATAGTAACTTCATTTTTATATTTTGACATTAAGTCATAACCCTCTACAAATTCAGCCATAACCTTGAACAATTTCCAAGAATCTGTTTGAGCTAAATTGTATGGGGTTTTAGCTACATCTTGAATAGTTTTTAGTCTTTCAGTATATGCCATATCTATTTACATTAATAAGAGATTTTGCACCGACCCCTTCCCAGTTCAATCTTTTTAATATTTGATTATAATTTCTTATTCGATTTCTAGTTTTATCTCACTTTCTGGGGGTGTCTCCGATTGGGATCGAACCAATAACCTACAGCTTAGAAGGCTGTTGCTCTATCCAATTGAGCTACAGAGACATTAGTATTCAAGATTATAACAAATATTATAAGTTTTTGCAAGAAAAAAGCTCGTTTCTCATCTTTATAAATACAATGATATAATTATCCTATTTGTATCGTAGGGGCGACCTTTCAGTCGAAAGTGTATTTTCCTGTTTTTATTGTGGAGGGATAAACGTTTACCTCCCGTAGGGACAGCTTCCGCTACGAAACAGCAAAGGCGACATAAGGTAGCAACTACAATTTATAATTGACCTCTTACCACTCAGGGTCATAGTCGGTATAGGTGAGAGATAGTTGTTCTAATAGATGATCCGGGATTTCATTGATAAATCTTGAGGATGGATTAGATTGAATTTGCCCAAAGATACGCCTCAACTGGGTATATGTCATATATAATTTATCTTTGGCTCTAGTAATCCCAACATAGCATAGTCGTCTCTCTTCCTCTAATTCTTTATGGGATACTAGACTACGAGAGTGAGGTAGTATACCTTCTTCCATTCCAATCATAAATACCACTGGGAATTCCAAACCTTTAGCCGCATGATAAGTCATCAAAGTGACAGCTTGGCTGGCCTGCATCCCGTCAATATCTGAGAGTAAAGCCGTCTCTTGTAAAAACTCATATAAAGCCTCCTCTACTGGCAGATTATCAAATTTCTGAGTAACCGTGAACAATTCCTCAATATACTCAATTCTAGCTTCATTTTCTTTATTCTTCTCCCAATGACTAGTATAGCTAGTTATTTTTAAAATATCAGCCACCAATTGGGATAAATTATACTTTTCCTTCTCAAAATAACTCTTAAGTTCCATGATTTGATCACAGAAGGCTAGAATTCCACTCTTAGCCTTACCTGTAATCTTGAGAGAATATTTCTCTGGTTCCGTCAATAATTGTATCAGGTCCACATTCTGGTCAACATCATTGATCTCAGAGTATGCTAATAAAACTTTTTCTACACTAGCCTTACCGACTGCTCGCTTTGGCACATTGATAATCCGCCGAAAAGAAGCCGTGTCATTATTATTATAAATAAATTTCAAATAAGCTAACAAATCCTTAATTTCAGCTCTTTCATAGAATTTAGTTCCACCCACAATCTGATAGGGGATTCTTAGTTGCAAAAAAGCTTCTTCCAAAGCTCGAGACTGAGCATTAGTCCTATACAGACAAGCAAATCCAGATAGAGAATATTTATCCCTACCTACTAGATCCTTAATAGTTCTTGCCACAAACATACTCTCCTGATACTCATTCTCGGCTTCTACTAATTGAATTAAATCCCCAGACTGTTTCTCTGTCCAAAGATTTTTATCCTTTTTTTGTGTATTCTTATCAATCACTTGATTGGCAGCATCTAGAATAATTTGGGTAGAGCGATAATTCTGTTCTAGGAGTACTACCTTGGTATTTTTATAATCTTTTTCAAAATTGAGAATATTTTTAAAGTCCGCCCCACGCCAAGAATAAATAGCCTGAAAGTCATCTCCCACTACACATAAATTCTTATACTTATTCGCCAATAGCTTCACTAATTCATACTGAGCCTGATTGGTATCCTGATACTCATCAATCATAATATACCTAAATCTTTCCTGATATTTGGCTAGCACATCAGTATATTCTTTGAATAATACTACAGTATTCATTATAATATCATCAAAGTCCATAGCATTATTCTTTCGTAATTGCTTTTGATACTCCTGATATAACTCAATAGTTAACTCCTCTAGTGGGCTAGTGGGATTATAGGTAGCAAATTGAGTGGCAGTGACTAAATTATTCTTAGCCTTAGAGATAAGATTCTGAATAGTAGCTGGCTTGACTTGCTCTTTAGAAATGTCTCGTTTTTTTAGCAAATCTTTTATAATGTTTTGACTATCCCCAGTATCATAAATTAAAAACGACTTATCATAACCTAAAGCCTCCGCTTCACGATGTAATATATTCAGACAAACGGAGTGAAAAGTACCTACCATCGGCATATTAGGAATATATCCATCAAAAGAAGTCTCTAACAAATGACTGATTCGCTCTTTCATCTCCTTGGCAGCCTTATTGGTAAATGTGACAGCCAGAATATTATACGGATCAATCCCCTGAGCCACCATATAGGCAATTCGCTTAGTCAAAGTAGAGGTTTTACCTGATCCCGCTCCAGCTAACACCAAAACCGGACCCTCAATAGTTTGAGCCGCTTCGAGCTGTTTGTCATTCAGACCACTTAAAATAGGATGTATTTTATCTTTTGCCATTTGGTTGATAATTTATAATTTTGATATCAAATAAAGCTAACTGATGGAGGCTCCAAGCAGACTCGCACTGCTGTAGAGGGTTTTGCAGACCCGTGCCTAACTTCTCGGCCATGGAGCCAGTTATGGCTTTTAGTATATCATAGATTGGACTTTTTGGGAAATGAAAAAGCCCACCTTCCGAAGAGGTGGGCTAAAAAATTTGAGTGAAGTTAGATTACTTGATTGAATAATCTTGATTAATCTTAAGTAATCAATCCTCTTTTCTGCAACTCAAAAAGAACCTTCTTTGCCGCATTCTCAGGGTCTTCTTCAGAAGAGATTATATCCCTAATAGATTCAACCACTGACTCAACCTCAATCGGTCTAGGCCTGTGTTGTGAAATAATGGTACAAAATATTTCTTTCACAGACCCTTCATTATCAGATAACTCCTGATTAACTTCAACACATGCTCTTGACATAATTCCAGTATGCTCACTCGCTCTTCTAAGAAGAAACTCTTGTGTAGCCACAATCTGTGCTAGTCTACCCATTCGCAAACCCTGCTCCCAATGATTAACTGGGTCTGTGCGATCCCAGTGGGAAACATTGGTACCTGGACTTTGATGAGAAATGTTAGTCATAATAATGAAATAGATCTGGGTAGATATTAACATACCACATTTACCCAATTTTGTCAATAGCTTTTGCGCTTTAATTATAATATTCATCTCTACTTTATCAATATAATGGCTTATTTTATTACTTTTATATCATATTATATTTTGCTATTATGTTATGTTTTATTCTGAATGTTTTTGACTTTCGTAGAATTAACCTTGTCCTAAAATTCCCCTCTTGAGGGGTGGACAGCTTTGCTGGACGGGGTGGAGTACTTTTGTGTTCGTAGAGGCGACCTTTTAGTCGCCTGAAATAAAAAAGCCCACCGTCCGAAGAGGGTGGGCTCTTTTGTTAACTGCTAAAGGTATGATATTACCTTCTCCATTTACGAAGTCGGTATGCTCGTCTTCTAGCCCACCAGGGGTTAGAATGGTTATGATGTATATGTCTGTCAAAACTACTTTCGTGGGGTTTGTGAGATTGATTTAGTAAATCCATTCCTCTTGAATGTTGTAGATTATCTAAAGATTCTCTATCTAAAAATTCTTCATATAGCTCACTTTCAGCTCTATCTAACTCATCTGAAGTTCCCACGAACTCCAGATATAGTTCACCAAGCATTCTATGATGCTCGTCCCACAATGATGTTTGTACCATGATTACTTTTCCCAGAAATGAAAAACCTTTCCAACTATACCACACTTCCCTAATTTTGTCAATACTTATTATTAGTTTTAATTAAAGCTTTTCTTTTTTTATTTAGAAATAGTTCTTATTTAGTTTGATGTTTTGTTATTATGTTATATTTTATTCTGAATAATTGTGACCTTCGTAGGGGCGACCTTGCTCTGAAAATTCCCCTCTTGAGGGGTGGACAGCTTCGCTGGACGGGGTGGAGTGCTTTTGTATTAGTATAGCCGACCTTGCTGTCGCCAGAAATGAAAAAGCCCACCGCGGTGGTGAGCTGGGGGAGATAGGGAGTGTAGAGTTAGACTTCTCGAGACATATCCTTGATGATACACTTGAGAGAAGCCCGTGCCCCTGGTCTTAGAGCTTCCATACAGTCAAGAACTTCTTGACTCAAGCCAATCAGGAAATTAAGCCCTTCGGGACTCAACTCCTCCAGAGGTCTCTCTGGGTCCACCATATCAATGAGGTCTAAGGCTTCAGTGGCATCTTGAACCATAGGGTCTTCCGTTTCTTGGTCAAGAAAGGCTTCGAGCGCTCGCTCGGCAAGCCCTGCATCAAGTGCAGAGTCATAATCAGCAGACATTGTCTTAGAAATGAACTGAAGTAAACATACCACATTTCCCTAATTTTGTCAATGGATTTTGTGATTTAGTTATAATATCTATCCTTACTTTATCACTATAACATCTTATTTAATTATTTTTATACAATTTTATATTTTGTCATTATTTTATGTTTTATTGTTATACATTTTAACCTTCGTAGAGGCGACCTTTTAGTCGCCTGAAATAAAAAAACCCACCGTCCGAAGAGGTGGGCTGGGGGGCACTGAGTCTCGATGATAATTAAAATATATCAAGACCTTCTTCGTCAAAGGCTTCGAAGTCATCATCTACTGGGAAAGCATCCGCTAGCTGCGCAAGCGCGTTAGGTTCGAGAGTAAGCTTCAGGGGAGGGGGAGATGATTCGAGAGCAAGCCTACGTTGGTCATTAAGCCGGTCTGCGTCTGCAGCATATGCAGAGTCTAATTCTTCTTGGAAAATGGACATGAAACTAGTACAATGACAAAACAACCATACCACATCTTCCTCATTTTGTCAATACTTATTATTATTTTTAATTAAAGCTTTTCTCTTTTTATTTAACCATAACTCTTATTTACTTTAGTGTTTTGTTGTTGTTTTAATACAATATGTTTATGTTTCTATCCACCCCGTCAGGCAAGCCTGCCACCCCTCAAGAGGGGAATTTTAGAACAAATGCATAATTTATAATTCCCAATCACCCCTATTTTATGCTATAATACACTTATAAACACCATACTTTTATGTCTAAATCCAAATCCTATACCTTTGAGCCTAGAGAGCAGGGGACTTTGCCTTATGATCCTAATGCTAAGAGAAATGTAGCTGACCAGTTAGCTTGGGCAAAGAGGGAGGATATTCTAGAGACTATCAACCCCAATAAAATTCCAATCTCTTTACTATTAGTCAATATAGATAGAGACAATAATATTGGCAATATTATAAGATCCGCTAACACCTTTGGGGTAAAAGAAGTGCTAATCTATGGTAGGAAAAAGTTTGACCGCCGAACTAGTGTTGGAGCGGAGTTTTTTATGCAATTTCGTCATATTAAATTTATAGAAGATATCTCACAATTAAAACAAGAGTTTGACTTAATTATTGGCTTAGAGCAGACCGATGATTCAGTAGAATTACATAATTATAAATGGCCGCAAAATAAGAATATTCTCATAGCCGTAGGTAATGAAGGCAAAGGTCTGCCACAGGAAATCTTAGATATTTGTGACTCCACTCTTGAGATAGAACAATATGGTAGCACTCGTTCCCTGAATGTATCTGTAGCAACTGGGATTGTATTATATAATTATAGGGTGAAGAATAACTTTACATAATATTTTTTTATTAATAGCTAAAACATGCCAGTTTACAAAGACTGGCTTTTTTATTAGTCTTAAATTATATTTTATTACAAAAAATCAAAATATTACTGTATAAAAAACCGGCTGCCTGGGCAGTCGGTGATCTTTGAGTGTAAGCACACTCAGGAAGGTTTTGACTTTGGAATACAAATTCCAGACTCTTCGAAGATTTGCTCTTCACGAACGACTTCGCTTAAATGCTTATCGCAAGGATACTGTTGATGTCTTTGTCTTGCATTTCTGAGTCTCTCTTCATGATAAGAGAAATCAATGTGGCCATGATACAGAGTAGGCATAAAGCCCTCCCTAAAAGAGCAGATTTATAAAAATTATTATACCACAAAATCTAACTTTTTTCAAAAATTATTAACTTTTTGACTTATTCGCTCAACTCATCCAAAAGTTTCTCCACTTCATAAGCCTCTAGTGCCTCGCTGTCTATATCAAATCTAATTTCAGGGGAGCGTCCTCGAGAGAGTATATCAGCTAAATAATACTCATATTCTTTATGAGTTTTTCTTAATTTCTGTAAAACTGTACCCTGTCTATCGGTAGGAAAGACCGTGATTTTGACATCTGCTACTTGTAAATCTGAACTTATGATAACTTTAGATACAGTCACTAAAATTCCTGGTTCTACATCTAATTCTCTTAACATCAGAGAAGATAATTGTTCCTGAATTAATTGCTGATATCTTATGAGATGCCTATCTGACATAATTATTTCTTGATTTGTTCATATACATACAAGATATCTCCTACAACTGGAGTAGTTTTCTTGAAGGAACAAGAGATGACCATTCCACATTCATTGCCTTCCATTACATCAGATACGTCTTGTTTGTCCTGTTGTAAATTAGACATTTTACCTTGTACAATAACCTTGCCTTCGGAGTTCTCAATTTCAATCAGACCATTTCTAACCATTCGCCCTTTTTGAACCAAACCTCCTAAGATCAAGCTCTTCTTATCTTCTTTAAAGACTTTCAACACCTTTAATTCTCCCAAATCAGTTCTGGTCACTTTTGGCCCCTCTAATTGAGTAATTTGATCTCGAATTTCATCTATCAACTCATAGATTAAACGATAGTGCTTGATAACTACATCTTTGAGATTAGCTAACTCTTGCATTTTTTTATCTTGCTTGATTCCAAAACCTAAGATCACAGCTTGTTTGACCTTAGCTTCATTGATATCATTGGCATTAATATCTCCAACTTCACGGGATACAATTGTAATCTTAATATCTAACTGCACAATTTGTCCTAAAGCATATTCAATAGCATCGAGAGACCCAATAGAGTCGGCTTTTATAATCAAATTAAGTGTTTTTTCTTTTTCTAACATTGACTGAATGACTGGATTGTTAGCTGGTGGAATTTTAGCGGCTTCAATTAGCTCCATAGCTTCATTTTCAGAAGATACTACTCTAAACTCATCTCCGGCGGAAGCCACACCTTTAAGTCCCAAAATTCTAGCTGGTTCAGCTGGATCTACTTCTTTAATATTACCACCTTTATCGTCTGTTAATCTTCTAACTTTACCATAGACTGAGTTTCCGACTAACACTACATCTCCCAATTTTAATTTTCCATTCAAAACCACAATATCTGACAGTGGTCCGGCTTTAGAGTCCAAAAATGACTCTAAAATAAACCCGTCCGTAGCTGATTTATCATAGTTAGCTTTCAATTCCTCTACTTCCGCTACCAGAGAAATCATTTCTAACAGTTCTGGCATACCCTCACCTGAGACAGAAGAGACATTCAAGACAATAGTCTGCCCGCCCCATTCTTCCGGAGTAAGTTCTAACTCTGATAAGTCTGCTTTAATTTTATCTAGCACTAGATTTGGTTTATCTATTTTGGTAATAGCCACAATAATTGGTAGCTTGGTACTTTTAGCAAGCTCAATAGCCTCCAGAGTCTGAGGTTTAACTCCTTCATCTCCCGCAATCACAATAATAATAATATCTGCAGTTTTAATCCCTCGACTACGAATAGATTTGAAGGCCTCATGCCCAGGAGTATCAATAAAAGTAATTTTAGAATCTTTATAATCCACCTGATAAGATCCAATATGCTGAGTAATTCCTCCAGCCTCACCAGCCGTCACATTAGCCTTCCGAATATAATCTAAAAGACTAGTTTTACCATGATCGATATGACCCATAATGGTAACTATTGGCGGTCTTGGTTGAATTTGAGAGTTTGACATAATAACTAGAGTTTATTGGTGAGTGGAGTATTGATAGCGAGAGCCAGAACTTCAGCTTCTTCTTCGCTTAATTGCTGATTGGATCGACCTTTTTCAATTGGCTTAGCATAAGAACGACCACCCTGTTCTCTGGTGGCAATATAAGTGATTAGAATACCAGAATTTTCATTATTCAGTAGTGCTGTAGTAAAACTAGTATCCCCACCCATATCTGCAAAAGGGTTAAATCTTTTAATCGCTACTTTATGCAAGGTATAATTCAATACTATACTATGATATTGTAGTTCTGTAAAGGTTTTATCTAACTTATTATCTATAGTTTGAAACTTTTTGGAGTATGACTCCAAGAGTTCATCTACATTGTCTATTTTGTCAGATTGAAAAACTCCCTTAATTTTATTTTGTAAAAATCTTACCCGACTCCAACTATATGCAGCCATTCCAATAGCAATAAGACTTAAACACAATAACACAATCTCCAAAACCATACTCTTGCTAAATATTACTAATACCTTTATACTACAACTATTCTAGGCTTTTTACAAGTAGGAGAGAGTGATTATTATGTCTCCCTTTGGAGGGAGTACACGTAGGGGGAGAGTGGAGAGTGGATAGAATATATTACTAAATTTTATTCAAAAACTAGAATACAACTTTAATAATTATCCACCTCCAGCCTAAAGGCCACCTCCTACAAAGGAGGACAAGAATATAAGCCACTCAGAAGGAGACAAGAACATAGTTCATAATTTATAATTTCTCTATGACCCAAAGCCAAATTATAAGCATTTTAGAAGAGTATAAGATAAAGCCCCTCCAATCTTTATCTCAGAATTTTTTTATTGAAAAAGATTTGCTTATCAAAATTATTAATAAAATTAATATAAGCCCCGATTCTACTTTATTAGAAATAGGGCCAGGACTTGGCTCACTCACTGAACTCTTAGTCCAAACTCAATTACCAGTAATCGCCATTGAATTAGACAAAACTTTTGCTAAAATATTACCCAAAATATTAGATAATCCAGCCAACCTTACTGTATATCATCAAGA
This sequence comes from uncultured Candidatus Saccharibacteria bacterium, assembly GCA_964646465.1. Lineage (GTDB taxonomy): Bacteria > Patescibacteriota > Minisyncoccia > SW-4-49-11 > SW-4-49-11 > CALRBF01. The sequence continues at coordinate 35,718 of CAZYEN010000011.1, forward strand.
CATACTCAAATCCCAAGATCTAATAGACAATATCAAGATACCTTATACCGTAATCGCCAATATACCCTATCATATTACAGGGGCTATAATAAGACTATTAGTAGATAGAGATAATCCTGCCGAGAGTATTAATCTCCTTATTCAAAAAGAAGTAGCCAATAATCTCTTGTCTTATGAGAAATCCCTATTCCAGCTCAGTGTCAATATATATGCCGATTTCAAATTACTGTCTCATATATCTAAAGAATGCTTTTATCCACAACCCAAGGTAGACTCTAGCTTTATACAACTCACACCCCATAATCGCTATGCCGAGTATAATAGAGAAGAAATTATACAACTTGCCAAATTAGCCTTTCAACAAAAAAGAAAAAAACTCTCCTCCTCTCTCAAACACAAACTCACACAATCAATAGGGGAGTATAGCCAAAATATACAGCACCTCCTCAGCCTCCGCCCAGAGAACCTAAGTATAGAAAACTGGATAGAGCTGTATCAGGGGTTGAAGTAAAAGAAAAAGCCCCCGGGTGAGCGGGGGCGATGAGGATGAATTAGGCTACGGCGCCCGGCGGGGTCAAGCAGGCACAATTCGCAGGTTGTGGTTGTAGTACTTGTTATGAATCTCTGCACACTGAGCCAGCAGCTCTTCCGCCTCTTCCCTTGGCATTGGCATTGGTGGGTCATCAATGCTTAAGAAAGCAACTTTAGAAATGCGGGCCCAGCAGACATACGCTTCGCGAGGAAACCGATTATCTGCATCTTTCATCATTGCGGCTATGTCTTTGGGTTTTTGAAGTGTTGCTTGAACATAAAACATCTGCATCTGAATGAACTCCGTAAACGGATTTACAAAAACAACTATACCACATTTTCCTCATTTTGTCAATATATGTTGTGCATATTGTATTTTATTCGCTTTAAATATATCTATTTATTAGCTTTAATACTTGGTTTTTTGGTATTTTTATTTTGTTATATTTTTATGTTTTTATTTAGTTAATGTAGCGGGTGGAGTGAATAATACTTGTGTTTCGCAGGGGCGACCTTGCAGTTGCCTGTATTATTTTTGTCTCCCTTTGCCTGCCTGCGGTAGACAGGGAGGGAGTACACGTAGGGGGGGTGGATAAAGTATATTACTAAATTTTATTCAAAAACCAGAATACAACTTTAATAATTACCCACCTCCGGCCTAAAGGCCACCTCCTCCAAAGGAGGACAGTATATTTTTCCACCCCGTCCAGCGAAGCTGTACACCCCTCAAGAGGGGAATTTAGCTCAGTCCGCCTCCGGTCGCTCCTAATGTGAACAAAACACCTCAATCCCTTCTAACCAAAAACATGGGCGACTGAAAGAGAGACCCTACAAGGATATTTGATAATAATTTTGAGAAAAATGAAAAACCCGTCTGGCGAGAGACGGGTTTTATATATTATTATGTTGTAAAGTTACCACAAAGGTATATTTTTTTGCAAAGGTATTAAATATCTATCACCAAATAATCTTTGCTCGTAGCTAAATGTTACCATTAAAAGAGCTCCTTGTTTTATTGAAAACACTCTGGAGTTAATCTCCATTATTACATCATAGCAAAATCTAGACCAACTAACTCTAAATTGTCTTTTGATGCTTTCCCAACGTAAGGTAAAGCTATGATTCTTCTCAAAACTACCCGCTATCTGTCTAATCAAATTATCATAACAAAAGGCATCCTGCACTGATGTGGCACGGAGCATCGTCATGGTGTTAGTAAAAGTAAAGACAAAATAATATATACCATATTTAGTTTTAGAAATCAAGAGCAAATTATTTTTAAACAAAAAAGAGGCCGACATATGCTGTCGGCTGATGGTGTAAGATGGGGTTTTTATCCTCTAATGCGGGACTGTGTCCCGAAAAAATATTAAGTTTTTAGGTCAGACGCCGTCGGCGTCTTTATCAGTACTGGCATCACCAGCTTCGGCTTCTCCGCCGTCGTCATCGGCTTCAGCTCCAGCTTGGGAAAGTTCTTCAGACATTGAAATTTACTCCGAGTAATTGAGGGAGTGTTCTCCTTTCAACTAAATGGTCTTTAAGAGAAATATATAAATATGTTATGACTTTATTTTCTTGTCAATAGAAAATTTATACTTTTACAAAATTTATTTTTTATGTTATAATATTTTAATATGGATAATAAAAAATCAAACATTAAAAATAAGCCGGAGACTAGTACGCAAAAGTACTTATCTATCGACACCATTCAAGACAGTGTAGTAATTCTCAAAGACGGAGGTTTGAGGGCTGTTTTAATGACATCTTCTATAAACTTTGATCTCAAGTCGTCTGATGAGCAGGATGCGATTATATATGCATATCAAAACTTTATTAACTCACTTGATTTTCCTCTACAGATTCAAATCAGCTCTAGAGTACTTAATATTAATGGTTATCTGAGCTATCTATCAGAATTTCATCAGACTCAAAAAAATGAACTTTTGAGATTACAAATAGATGAGTATTCTCAATTTATAAGAGAATTAGTTGCTGGATCTAATATTGTGAATAAAACCTTTTATGTTGTTGTTCCTTTTGATCCTCTAGAAATTAAAGAAGGGTTGTTTGACAAACTCAGCAATGCTTTCAATCCTAAAATTGCTATTCAGTATAAAAAAGAGGATTTTGAAAAGTATAAAACTCAGCTATGGCAAAGAGTAAATGGAGTTATGTACGGGCTTAAAAGAGCTGGGATTTATATGACTCCTCTCAATACTCAGGAATTAATTGAATTATATTATTCTTTTTATAATCCTGATTCTAAACCAACCGAATCTCTACATAATTTAGAAGACTTAGATATTGTATAAAATATATGGCTAAGAAAGATCAAACTACTCCAGAGATTTCAGAATACCTAAAAGGGCAAAACAGCCTTAGAGATTTATTAGCTCCAGCTAGTATTTTGGTTGACCCTAAATATATTCAAGTTGGTTCTAAGTTTGCTCGAACTATTTTTGTAATGACTTATCCGAGATTTTTAGTTACTGGTTGGTTTAGTCCCTTGATTACTCTTGATTATGTCTTGGATATTTCTATGTTTATGTACCCTATGGATAGTGGAGTGATTTTGAAAAATCTTAGAACTCAGGTAACTAGATTTCAAGCTCAAATTTCAATAGCACAAGAGAAGGGTTTAATCCGAGACCCTTTAGTAGAAACTGCTTATCAGGATGCTGAGATGTTGAGAGACCAATTACAACAGGGGACTGAAAGATTTTTCCGTTTTGGATTATATATTACGGTTTATGCGGATAGTTTACCTCAGCTGGAAGAGAATATTGCCCAAATTGATGCTATGTTACAAACTAAAATGGTATATTCCAAGCCTTGCCTATTCCAAACTGAACAAGGTTTCCAGTCTACTGTGCCTATTCTAAAAGATGACCTTGCTATTGCTAATAATCTTAATACTTCTCCTTTATCTACTACTTTTCCTTTTATTTCAGCTAGTATTTCGTCTAATAAAGGAGTTTTATACGGCATTAATAGGCATAATAACAGCCTTATTTTATTCGATAGATTTTCAATGGAAAATGCCAATGAAGTGATTTTTGCAAAATCAGGAGCAGGGAAAAGCTATCTTGCTAAGTTGGAAATTCTAAGACATCTTATGTTAGGAATAGATGTATTGGTGATTGACCCTGAAAATGAGTATTCATATTTAAGTGAGGCGGTTGGAGGAACTTTTATCAAAATTTCACTTAACTCCAATCAACACATCAATCCTTTTGACCTACCTGTACCGAGAGCGGATGAAAATCCAGCTGATTTACTAAAGTCTAATGTTGCAGATTTATTAAGTATGCTTAAGTTGATGCTACAAGGAGGTAATGAAGAAGATATATTCCATGCTGAGGAAGAAGCGGTTCTGGATAGAGCTTTATATGAGACCTATGCTAGTAAAGATATAACCCTTGAAACTAAAGACTATACTAATAAACAAATTCCGACTCTTTCTGACTTAGAGAATATTCTAAACAATATGGAAGGAGGGGAGAGCTTAGCTATTCGTCTTTCTAAATACACAACTGGGAGTTTTAGTGGTTTTGTAAATGAACCAACCAATATTAACTTTGATAATCAGTTAGTTATTTTCAATACTAGAGATATGGAAGATGAATTACAATCTCTAGCTATGTTTGTAGTCACTCAATATATTTGGAAAGAAATTAGACGGACCCTCAAAAAGCGTATTTTGTTCGTAGATGAAGCTTGGGTAATGATGAAAGATAAAGCTGTGGCTTCATTCCTATTCTCTCTTGCCAAGAGAGCTCGTAAATATTATCTAGGGCTTACTACTATTACTCAAGATATTGCTGATTTCTTAGCCTCAGAGTATGGAAAAGCTATTCTTACCAATTCATCAATTCAAATTTTACTCAAACAATCTCCTGCCTCCATTGATATTATTAAAGATACTTTCTATTTAACTGAAGAGGAGAAATTCTTGTTACTAGAGTCCGATGTGGGTGAAGGCATATTCTTTGCCGGATTAAAGCATGCAGCAATTAAAGTGGTGGCCTCTTATGGAGAAGACCAAATTATAACCTCAGATCCAGAGCAATTATTAAAAATTCAAGCTGCTAAGGCTCAGCTAGATGAAGAAGCTGTCTCGAATGATATATTCACACTAAATCTATAAAATTATGTCTAAAACAAAATTATTTATTATTCTAACAGTAATGTTTATATCCTTGGGTGTGATTGGTTTTTTTATTTATTTATATGCTTCTAAGCCTGCTGATGGCTCTAAGGAAAAAGAGGTTAAAATAGAAGACTCTAAAGAAGCTAAAGCTAATTTAACAGCGACTAAATTAGTGTCCATACCAATTGTAAATGCTATCATAGATTCTAAAAATTTAATTAAATATTATTCATTAGATAAAGGGCAAACGCTTAGTATACCAGCTAGCGGAGGAGAATCTACAACTATTGATGAAACTATCTTAACTGGGTTGACATCAGTAGTGTGGGCACCAACTAATCCTTATGTATTAACTAAAATACAAAATAGAATTTATAGTTATAATTATGCTGAACAAAAATCTAATGCCTTTCCGATTGATGTGACTTCTGCTAATTTTTTATCAGATAATAGAGTTTTCTATACCTTCCAAAATAGAGATGGAACTGTTGACTTATCTGTCAGTAAGGCAGATGGGTCTAACTGGAATAAAGTTATAACTCTCAGCTCCAATGCTGTATTTTTAAAGAACATACCTTTCAAAAATAGTGTTAGCCAAACTTTAATACCTAGTAGCTATAGAGCTTCTGCTCTTCGAATTATCAACATTGATACAGGAGAAGCTACTTCAGTATTGGATGAAAAAAATGGACTCAATGTATCTTGGGCTCCTAATGGAGAAATTGGAATTATATCCTATACTACAGAAAGAGGTGGAGGAGTATTAGCTTTATCTATTGTAGATAAAAAAGGATTTGAAATAGCAAAAGTTCCAGATGTGGGGACTATTGCTGAGAAAATAGTATGGAGTCAAGACAGTAAAACTGCTTACTTTACCAAACCAGAAGTTGCTAATACTAAAATTTTACCCGATGATTATTATACCTCTAATCTAGGAGATTTTAATGAGAGCTTATATAAAATAGATATAGATACAGCAACTGCTAGTCAATTATCTAGTAATATAGGAAATGTAGACTCCAGAGATTTGTTCCTAAACTCAGCTTCTACAGAATTATTCTTCATTAACCGTAAAGATAATAATTTGTATAAAGTCCCTTTGAAATAGCGAAGATCTATACCTGTAGTATTTTGTCTCCCTTTAGAGGGAGTACCCGCAGGGGGGAGGGTGGATAGAAAGTCTTGCTAAATATTATTCAAAAATTAAGAGTATCAATTCAACAACTATCCACCTCTGGCCTAAAGGCCACCTCCTCCAAAGGAGGACAGCTTGTTTAAATTTCCATAACTGAGGAACTCCTTTTACCAATAACTCCATACAGGATCACTAAGAATACTAAAGCCAAATCATTTTTCCAAAATGGGGTATCGAGTAGTCCATATAAATAGATAGAGATAAGGCTTAGGCTAAGCCAATAAGCTTCCCATTGGTTGGATTTTACAGCTTCGATTAATTTCAACATAGTATATATTAAAATATAAATTAGCCAAATTATACCAGCTACTCCTAAATGTAGCCAAAAAGCAAAATACAGATTATGAGGTTCGGGGACTAGCCATTCATAAGGAGGGAAGTACTTTTCTGGGATTGTATCACTATATACTCTTTGAAAGTCGGCTAAACCTATTCCTAGAATTGGATTTTCTCTAATCATTGTAATAGTTGTATCCCAAATTTGTATTCTGGTTGTAATAGAATTCCTATTATCCATATTCAGTAGGCTCTGGAATTTCGGAGTATTAATTTGCCAAAATCCGAACAAACTAACTCCTATAATCAAAGCCATGCTAATTGGTATCAAATATTTTCTTAGAACTGGGGCAGTAATTAGTTCTTGTTTATTTTTACGGCTAATCAATATTCTAGTTAATATCCAGATTATAAACACCCCTAAAAGGGCAAAAATTCCGGCATAGGATTGAGTTGAGATAATACCTATAAATAACACACTCACCACAAACCACCTTAGCTCTATTGGGATATTTACTCTTGATAAACTTAAGACAAAAATTGGTACTAAATACATTGCAATATAATTGGCAAAACCTCCCTGAGAAACTGCCTTGTCTAAACCCAAAGCATATAAAGCCGTAGGTCTAAAACTACCATCCAAACCTAATACAACCACTTGAGCAATTGTTATAATAGACACTCCGACTCCACTACCAATAACTCCTCTTATTAGTGATAAATAATATTTTGATTTAATTTTAGACAATATACATATCAGCAGAATTGGCAGTACAAAATAAGCCTTCCAAATTCCCAGACTTGATCGTAATTCCTCACTCACCAAAACTCCTAGACTAGCTAGTACTAGTAAACTTCCAAAAACTAAACTCTTTCTATGCCAATAATTATCTGCTTTGAATAGGCTTTTATAATCCCTAAATTTGAATAAAAAGATTATAAATATAAACACAATAGCAATTTCCAGAATATTAGTTGGGATACCAAAAATTGTAAATCTAATTACATATAAAGGTATAATTAAGCCAACTAAAAAGAATAGTCTGTTCATAATAAGAAGAATAAAAGAAATATCAAAATATGTGGAAAGAAAATACTATTCACAAACATAGAATGTACTAAAATCAAAGCCCATCCAGCAATAATAACAACTCCCCAAACTCGCTCTAATCCTGATTTAGAGATTTTGTGAAATGCTTTAATAATAGAGTTAAAAATTATAATAAGGAATATCCCTAAACCAATAATTCCTCCAGTCAACCAAAGAGTGAGTAAACTACTGTCCCTCCCAGAGGCTGAGTTTAACTCAGATGGTACTGTTGTCTGATATTTAATAGTATTATACCCAATACCCCAAATTGGATTCTTATCAATATCATCTAAAGTCTCAAGCCAAGACTGAATTCTAAGAGAAGCTGTCACATCTACCTGAATTGCACCTTGAATTCTAGTTTGTAGTCTAGGATTCGAGATTACAATAATAGATAAAATGATAATTACCAAAAAGAAAGTTTTCCTTGAGATAAGAATAGTCACAATAGTCACTCCGATCAAAAAAGCCAACAGAGCACTTCTGGAGTAAGTAAGCATCAAAGCTCCAACTACGACTACTAATCCTACAATCCACGCAGATAATAAAATTATGTTTTGCTTTTGCCAAGATTTGTTTTCTTTCAAAAAAACTAAAACTCGACTCAAAATAATAACCGATGCAAGTCCCAAAAATCCTCCTAAGAAATTTGGATCATACCAAGTAGAAAGTAATCTGCCTTGATGTGGGTCCCAGCCGTACTGAGCCATAAAAGAGAAATCTGGAAATAAAATAAGCTGCACAAATCCAAGAATAGACAAGATAATAGAGCTAAAAAACACCATATACCATAATTGATTGTCTACTCTCTCTGGTTCTTGTGACCTATAATCAACTAAAGGTAATAAGAGAGACATATAAGCCGCCAATCTCACCCAATAAAGAATAGATCCTAATTCACCACCCACAGCTGGGATAAAGTTTATATTAATCAAAAGATTACCTAAGAGATAAATTAGCCAAATTATTACTAATACAATTGTACTAGAGAAGGGAAGTGGTCTTTTTTTATCTCTTTTCAATAACCAAAATACAAGATATAAAGGAATTAAAATATCAGTCAAAACACCCAAATCACCAATTCTAGTAATCTGGCCTGTAATCACACTAGCAATCAAAAGCCAATATCCAAGCATATCTAATCTAAATTTATACCATTATTATACTCTTTTCTAAAAAAATAATCTATATTATAATATATTAGTATAAATTAAGAATAAACTTATGCCTAAAATGATACCTAAAATTATGGCCTTCATCGTTGCAGGGATTGGAGTATTTCTAATACTCACAGTTGTTGGAGGTATATTTGTATTCAATACTTTTATTCAGCCAAACTTGGCTAATGTTGTAGAGCCTGTCAATGAGACCGTAAATGAAGTTTCCAAGCCCATAGTAGAAGAAGGAGAGAAACTAGTACAAGAAGGAATAGAACAAGGGCAGCAAGAAGCTGGCAATATAGTCTCTGAGATTATCCAAGCCAATATTACATCCGTAAGAGAACAAATTATCTCAGCTTTTACCATTGGAGGAGAGTCTGAGTCGGAACAAGAGTAGTTTTAAGTAAATTGAGTTAAAATATGTTATGTCCTCCTTCGGAGGGGGAAGCCTGAAAGGCGGGGGTGGATAGAATATATTACTAAATATCCTCCTCCGGCACTTCGTGCCACCTCCCCCAAGGGAGTACAGTGTTTTAATTTACCTCTTTAGGGGTGGAGTATTTTTGCAGTTTGAATTTTTGTCTCCCTTTGGAGGGAGTACCCGTAGGGGGAGGGTGGATACTTAGTATACTATATGGACATTAAAATTATTTAATAAGATTTACAGGTTCAACTTTAGTAGTGGAGACTACCTAAAGTAGTTAAAGGTTTATCCCTCCATTTTTATTGACTATATACAAAACTATAAAAAAGGTATAGTATAACTGTGTCCTATAGACTGGGTTATGTCCCAGCTAGCACCTTGACAACAGCAACTACTGAACAACCGTCTGTTCTGCCCGACTTCGCCAGCCCTACCTACAAGGACGCCTACAGCCGAATCAACGCCATCGTCATTGAAGGCGAACAGGAGGCTCATGACAACTACATCGCAATCGGCGACCTGTTGCCCGACCAGGCTGAAGAACTCGGCAAACTGGCTCGAATGGAGATGAAGCACTTGAAAGGTTTCACCGCCTGTGCTAAGAATCTGCAGGTGACGTCAGATATGCCGTTTGCCAAGGAGTTCTTTGCTCCACTGCACAACAACTTCCAAGCCGCTTTAGCCGAGGGCAAGGTGACCACCTGCCTACTGATTCAGGCCATCCTGATTGAGGCCTTCGCGATTTCAGCCTATCACATCTATATCCCTGTGGCGGATCCCTTCGCCCGCAAGATCACTGAAGGTGTGGTCAAGGATGAGTATACTCATCTTAACTACGGCCAGGAATGGCTGAAGGCAAATCTCGAATCCAGCCGGGAAGAACTGGAGCAGGCCAACCGAGAAAACCTGCCCCATGTCCGTCGTATGCTGGAACGGGTAGCAAATGATGCTGCCGTCCTGCACATGGACCAGGAAGACTTGATGGCTGATTTCCTCAGCTCATATCAGGAAACCCTACTATACATCGGCTTCACTAGCCGAGAGATTGCCAAAATGGCAGCCGCCGCTCTGGTCGGCTGACACCTGCCCCAGACCACATAACTGAATAACAAACCCAACCCCCCGCACACAGCGGGGCTTTTTTTACTTCATCTCACAAGCAATACCATCCTCATCGCGGTCTCTGGCTTCCGTATAATTCGGGTCTCCTCTCTCAAAATTACCCAAACCTAATTTTTTCAGGCTCGCACAACTACCTTTGATAAAACCATCTTTATTAATATCTGGACTAATCGGTAGGGGAACAGATGTTTTAGAACTCCCAGAGGCCTCTTGAGTAGTATTACCATTACAAGTATTAGCCGACCAAAAACCTCGACTATTCTCTCTAGCCTCTCGCTGATAAGTATTAAATTCATCTAATCTAGGATGAGGGAATTGTACATAGGAGTGGGCAAACCCTTGCTTTATCATCTCAGCATTATAGAACAACCCATCCTCACTATAAACATAAGCCAAAGTACGGCCATACTTATCTTGTTTTTGAGCCGGGTCATATTCCAAGTAAACTTTTTTACCACCTAATAATTCCTTAGCTTTATTACTAGCCTCTCTACCAAAACACTGTACTGGTTTTCTCGGGTCTCTTGTCTCTGGAGTATCCATCCCAATTAGTCTCAATGTCCCAATAGTACTAACTTTAATAGTATCACCATCCACTACTTCAGTTACTTTGAATAGGTCCTTAGCCGGATTTTGGGCATAATTTAACTCTTGTTTTACCTCTGGCTGTAGAACACTAGATTGCTCCTTAGTGGGGATTGGGGCTGGTAAAACAGGTACCACAGGTATGCTCTCAGGCTCTGATGTAGCAGTATTATCCTCCGCAGAAGTGACATTTGTAGACTCTGGAGTTTCTACCGTCTCAGCCACTGATTCTGGTTTTATATCTTGAGACTCTTCAGAAGCAGGACTAGCTCCTATTCCAACAATAGAAATAAAAATCAAAACCCCAAAAAGCACTCCAGTTTGTTTCCTCTTAGGCTTATCACGAAATAACTTAGTAAATATTGCTGGCCGAATCAAACCCAACACCAAACAAACTAGTGATATTAAGAATATAAAAGCGAATAGTTCAGCCATAAACTAAACCTTAAATTAACTCTGAGAATTTATCTCTAAACTCAGCACTTAGATTAGTATTAAAGAAAGGCAAACCAATCAATCTATAATTAGGATTCTCAGCTTGAATTACATTCTCCAACCCATAATTATATTGAATTTTAGCTAGAAAGTCATTTTTCCAAGCATCCAAAGTTGCTAATTGCGCTCCTTTTGGCTCAATAAATACCTGATAATACAATTCCGTCTTAGCTACCCCCACATTTTGTTTATCCTTAGTTTTCAAAAATAACAAAAAGTCCGGCATAAAAGTTCTACCTTTGTCAAAATCATAAATCCCATACACCTCTTCATTTCTTAATAAATAAATCTCACCGTATTTTTGCTCTAACTCAGACATAGAGCTTTTGATAAACTCCAGTAAATACTGCTCCTGATCTGTGCCTACAAAATTATTCAAAACATACCAATCATTTTGCTCAGCCACCTCGGTATGCTCATTCAAAGTATCAATCGCTTTAGCTTTCGGAGCTCCAAAAACACTTTCCAAGCTCTTTGGATAAAACTCCTTACTACCAATATATTCACTAATAGACTCCGCTAATCTTCGCTCAATATCAGTCAAAACTTGCATCACTGCCTGTAATTTATGCTTATTATCCAAATCCTGATAAGTCATTTTAGCTGGTAGCTTAAAAGGTATCATAATATCTCCCAAAAACTCCGCTTGCAACAAATCCTCCATACTATCAATATTCAATTCTTGCCTCAAATTATCAAAACGATATAAAGAATTGCTTTGTTTAGATAAAATATGAATCGCTTTATAAAAAATATGTTTCTCAATCTGAGCTAAAGGTATCTCAAAATTCGAATTAGGATTAGCCATTTGATTTAATCTATATTCTTTTTCCTCCTTCTCAAAGTCCACTCCATCCTCCTTCACACTATAATTTTGTACCTGATAGGCTGGAATAAAATAATTTTTATCTTGCTTCAAATCGGCTAGGGTATTCTTCCGCCTATTCGGATTCGGAATTTTTTTATTCTGCCAAACTTTCACCTGTTTATAGAAATTGGTTTTCTTAAAACTATCCTTCAATTCAAAGGTTCTAATATTACGATTCTCATCAATAAATCCATCCCTCTTGAGCTCGGTTTTTAACTCCGAGATATATCTACTCTCATTTATACTATAAAAGAATAATTCCTCCAAAATTCGCTCTCGTTTTTGAGTGTCATTATCGAATTTTCGCCGATGCCTCTCTTTTTCTGGATAATCAAAAGGATAATATCTCACCCCACGACCGATTAACTGCTTTTCTTTGGTGGTAGATTCAGGAGTTTTATTAACTTTTAGATTAGACCCACCTGTATTCTGCCCTTCATATAACCGCACAATATCATACAAATTCAGTACATCCCAACCTTCAGTCAATCTCTCCACTGTAAAAATAGCTCGAATATGATTATTTTTATCCTCCAAATTATTTAATAAATTATCTATTTCCTCATCAGTTTTTTCTTTTTTAGTTTTATTACTCTTAGAGTTAGTAATAATCACATTTTTAACTTGAAAATTCTGCTTCAAAAAGTCAATAATCTCACTTCTTTTAATTTTATTAACTTGAATATAATCCACTAATTGCTCTGTCCTATTCTTACCTTGTTCATACAAACTATGATTAGCAAACTTAAAATTCTCCAAAATATAATCCAAAAACTGCAAATCATCCAAACTCAAATTCTGAATCATATCCAAAAACTCCTCATAATCATGCTTAGACTCCTCAATAGTCTTGCTACGGAATAAAATAACCGGCTTAAAATTAGGAATACCAGCATCCAGAGCAACTTTATGCCGATACCAATGAAATAATAAAGCCTGCAAAATTCTATCCCGCTTATTCAGATTAGAAGAAATCAGATTAATCTGCTTCGTAAACCCAGCTTGCAAAAATTGCTTCAAATCAAATTTATAAATAATTTTATCCTCATATTTTTTAGCCACACTGGCAGTAGCCGGAATAGTCGCCGTGAATTCTAATAAGACATTACAGTTAGAATTCCCCTCTTGAGGGGTGCTGTCTTTAGACAGCGGGGTGGATTTTTTATTATTTTTATTCAAAATCAATTCAATCACCGTATGCTCCCAGCCTAGCTTTTCAACCACATTTTCACTAGATTTATTGTTCAGTTCAGTGTCAAGTAAAGCGGTCTGTAATTTCGCTTTTTTAGTATCCGTATTGAGATGATGAGCCTCATCAGCCAACATTACAATATTTTTATTCCATAAATCTGGCAAAGTCGTCTGATTTTCTTTTTGCAGATGAATATCATTATATAATTTCTGCACCGAAGTAAATTTAATCTCAATACCAGTCGGATTGTCACTAAAAGCCTCCACTTTTTTAATCTCCACCGTCTGATTATCAATCACAATTTTATCTTGAAACAAATACTTATTATGTAAATTAGCAATAAAATTATTCTCCGTCTTACTCACAATATTATTTTGATTTACAAAAAAGATAAAATGCCGATAACCCTGCTTATAATAATACAGAATCGAAGCCGCCATCAGCATAGTTTTCCCCGTCCCAGTCGCCATATTGAACATTAGATGAGTGGGGGATTTAGCTAAATTTGATTTTGGATTTTGATAAAATAAAAAGTTCTCCAAAGCCTCTCTTTGCCAATCAAAAAAACTATATTTCAAATTATTAGAAATATACTCTGGGATTTCAAAAATTTCAGGATTAAAGTTTTTTAATCCCTGCTTTTGAGTGTTGATTATCTCATATAAGTTTTTGATCTCAGACATAGTTATTTTATCTTTTTATTATTATCTTTGAGAGATTGATAATTTTTACTAGTTACCACATCCTCACCTAGTTGCTGTTCCAAATCTAATCTAGCTTTTTTAGCTACAGTTCCACCCTTTTTAGCTACAATCTTATTTTGTACTAATCCCACAGGCTTTTGTTTTTTAGAGATTTCAGTAGTTGATGCCTCTGCAAGCATATTCAAGACTAATTCTAAGTTAGTCATATTATCTCTCAGATTTTCTTTTTTGAGATTTTTTAATTGTCTATATTCTTTAGTAGTTATATCACTCCAAGCTTTGGTTATTTCATCAGTCAAAATTGCATAATCAAGACCCTCTTTCATACCTCTTTCTTGCCACTCATCGGTCAGTTCTTTTCTTACCTCAATAGTTTTTAATCTTTGATTAATCCATTCTTTAGAATAACCTTTTTTGAGATAAGTTTTCATCGCCCTTTCAAATGCAAGCTCTGGATCTTCTGTTTCTTCTATTCTTTGATAACCTACTTTTGCCAGCCATAGTTTAAATGGTTCTGCTTTTGGACTAGGAATTGATTGAATTACACGAAGTAAATTTTCAGTAGAAAAACAATCTGTTTCTCTCATTTTTCCATCTTCTGCTTTCATTTTCAACCGTACGATTTTTTCGTACACTTCACTCCCTTCTTCTTTTAGTTTATTTTTTAAGTCACTCCAATATCTTTTCGGAATACTAGAGCCTGTCAAAATTTCAATCACATCCACAACCGAAAAGTACCACTGCTCTTGATCCGCATCCCAGTATCTGCGAACTTCTTTTTGATTAAATAAAATAATTGAATTATCTTTTTTATCACCAGTAGCAGTTATTAAGTGTTTCTTAATACCAGAACTAGACTCTATTGTTTGATTAGATGATTTTTTTAATTTATCATTCATAATTCACAATTTATAATTAATTATAAAACTCCTCAGTCAAAGCCTGCTCCTCCTCACTAATACCAAATTTAGCATCCGACATCTCAGAAGCATTCACATACATCTGATTATTATCCAGCATAGCTATAAAAATCTGTTTTTGCTCCGCTAAAGCCAAATTCTGAAAACTCTCCTCCTGTATAATCTTATCTCTAAACTCTTGAATTTTGAGATTATAATTAAGGAAATATCTCTCATACATCTCATCAAAAAACTCAATCAATTGCTCAATACTCTCAGCCTCTAAAATTCTCTCTTTGGCAACTTCATTCCATTCAGCCAGTTCAAAGTAGATAAAATCACCACCACCTTGCCAATTCACGGCTTTACTAATACCTCCAGTATCAAAATTCTCCACCCCGTCCTGCTTCGCAGTCCACCCCTCGACGAGGGGAATATTCTCCTCTTGAGGAGTACCCGCTTTAGCGGGGGAGGTGGATTGTCCTATTACTTTTTTGAGCCTCTCCACCGCAATAGTCTCCACATAATTCATCTGCTCAATCCCAATATATTGCCGCCCCATTTTATGAGCCACGGCGGCAGTTGTGCCAGATCCGAGATGATAGTCAAGGACGATGTCGTTTTCATCTGTTCCAAGTAAAATTATTCTTTCAATAAGTTTTTCTGGTTTTTGACCACCGACAAAATTAGTAGCCTCAATGTTTGAACCTTGTATATTATAAACATCGTCCCAAAGATTATTTGCCAACCTCCCTTCATTATCTCTTTCATTCCAATATGCTTTTTCTGCTAGAGAATTACCTTCTAAGTAAAGTCTTCCATCTAGTTCAAGTTTTTTCATTTTTTGTTTATTCATTCTCCAACCTTTTCTAGGACATTTCCAAACTTTTCCATTTTCATCAACATAATCATATGTTGTTTCTGGTCCAGGACTAGATGTTTTTTGTAGTGGATATAGACGGTATTTTCCTCTTCCATCTTCATCGTTTTTGCTATACATCTTTTTTGTATTTTCAGATAATGGTTTATAAACTGGGTTATATGTGTAATCTAAGGTTTTTCCATACCAAAAAATAATATCTACATCATTTGGTAAATTTCTTGATATTGTTTTTCCGCTCGAAGATCTAAGCCAAGATATTTGATTTACAAAATTCTCTCTCCCAAACAATTCATCCATCAAAACTTTCAGATAGGCACCTTCATTATCATCACATTGTACGAATATTACCCCATCCTCTCTTAGCAATTCCCTTGCTACTTCTAATCTATTTTTCATAAAAGTCAGCCAAGTGGAGTGATTAAAATTATCATTATACTTAAACCCATCATTACCCGTATTATACGGCGGGTCAATATAGATAAGTTTTACTTTACCTGCAAATTGCTTCTTGAGACTATGCATAGCTAAGAGATTATTACCTTTGATAATCATATTCTCCGCAATAGTCCCGTTTTTATCTCTTTTAAGAGCATCCACCCCGTCGACTTTGTCGCCACCCCTCAAGAGGGGAATTTGACCATCTTTTGTAAACCTTTTCCAATTCACCAAGGCCTTGGGGTCTAATAATCTATCAATTTCATCAGGAGCAAGAACGGAATTAAAAAATATCTCTTTTCGTTTAGCTTGTTTTTGTTCGTACTTTTCAGCTTTTTCAGAATATTCAAAATAATTATCCGTACCTTCTTCATTACTTTGCCCACCTTCCAAAATACAATCTTTATACGGCCAATTTAGCACTATATCATTACTATCTTTGAGGAATTTATTCCCATCTATCAGCCCTATTCTGTTTTTATAAGCGGTATAAGAATTATCTATTTTATTCTCCTCCATAAAAAACCTAAAGTCATTAATCTTGAAGACATAAGTAGACTGCTTCTCAGTAGTATCTGGACTAATTTTAGCAAAAAACTTCTCTCTCAAAACCTCCTCTTGTAATAATAAATTAATAATCTTGTCATCAATCTTTTCTACCAAATCCAAAAGCAAAGTTTGATTTAATTCCTTCTCTCCCTCTTCATTTTGAAACCAAATTCTCTCATCCGCCTCCAATACTGATAATATAATTGACCTAAAATTAATTCCTGGCATATATTATAATTTATTATTCTATATATCTTATATTATACCTTGTAATCTTATAAAAATACAGAGTAAGAAATTGTGAGCTCATACCTCCCTTAGGTGGGCTGAGCTAAATTCCCCTCTTGAGGGGTGCTGTCTTTAGACAGCGGGGTGGAGTGAGCTATGTCCTCCTTTGGAGGAGGTGGCACGAAGTGCCGGTGGTGGATTCAGTGTAAATTTTAATATATCTTTAAAGAAAAAACCCTCGCTCAGCGAGGGGGAAAGAATGGACAATATTAAATGAGTCTGTGTCAACTGGATTGATATATCGTATCAGAGAATCTTACACTAGTCTGAAATGCTGTGGCACTATCAATAGCAGCCTTATGTGAAGATGCCTCTAATGATTCAATAGTAGGGCTTTTGGCTATTAGTGAAATTGCTGCAGCATTCAAACCTGTTATTATTTCAAAGACACTATTTCTTAAATCTTGAAATTTTGGGTCAGAAGTTAAAACGCTTTCTGCAAGATTATATGCTTGCAATAATGTATTAGAAGATTCTATAGCTCTTTCTGAAATTTTTTCAATTGGGTCAAGATTTTTATAACCACTTCTCACTATTAATTCTACTGATGCAGAATCCAGTGCACAGCCTGCATCTGAAAGGGCATTTAGTAAAACCCTTACTTGATCTGAGTTGTTGGTCACAGAAAAGACTTGAAATTAGGACAATTTACCTTAGCATATTTTACTCATTTTAGCAATAGCTGTATTCAATTATTGTCCCAAATCATTACTTTAACACCCTATCAAGAGGGGAATTTAGCTCTGTCCTCCTCCGTCACCTACGGTGCCACCTCCCCCAAGGGAGGACAAAACTTAAACACACACTCATCCCCGTGCAAACGCTCGGG
>CAZYEN010000012.1:0-1983 GCA_964646465.1 uncultured Candidatus Saccharibacteria bacterium
AACCTTTAGATAGTGGTGCATAATCATGGATAGCTTTTCCAAAACTTGGAGCTTCAGATAGACTAACATTACGAGGAATAACTGTATCAAATACGTATCCCGGGAAAAATTTACCAACTTCTTTTGCTACCATTGCTGACAATCTATTTCTTCTATCATACATAGTTAAAATTGCTCCTAAAACTGAAAGGTCTGGTTTTAAATTATCTGATATTAGTTGAATCGTTTCTAGAAGCTGCCCTAGCCCCTCTAAAGCATAGTATTCACATTGTACTGGAATAATAACTTTATCTGCCGCTACAAGCCCGTTAATAGTCAAGAGCCCCAAACTAGGAGGTGAATCAATAATAATATAATCATACAAATGCACTAGACTTTGTAATTGATCATATAAAACAAACTCTCTACGATTCATATTAACTAATTCTACACCAATACCAGCTACATCTTGAGTACCAGCAATGATATCTAATTTAGGGTATCTAGTAGCATGAATACTATTATTAAGAGGAGTGCTTTCATCCATCATTAACTCATATAAACCTGGCTTATCACCTATTTCAAATCCTAATCCACTTGTGGCATTGCTTTGAGGGTCTAGATCTATTAAAACTACTTTTTTACCAAACTTTGCCAAATAAGAAGCAAGGTTTATACTTGTTGTTGTTTTGCCAGTCCCACCTTTTTGATTAGTAACAGTTATAATCATATAGAATAGTTATCTTCTACCCATTTTATCAAATTTCTAGTATCTTGAAAACGATAGCCACCTATTGATGATTTTAAAACCACAATTCCAACGTCCCTATCCTTAATAGATACAACTGAAGATAAAGTCTCTCCCGCCTCATCAGTAAGACCGGTTTTGCCTACTATCATTTGTGTATCTTTATCTAACATTTCATTAGTATTCCCCACTTTAATGGATTGCCCTGATTTAGGGGTTAATATAGTTTCTCTTTGCTTTAGAACTTCTATTAAATTTGGATAATTATAATATAAATTTTCGGTTAATTCCATAACATCGCTAGCCGTACTATAGTTACTTATTGGTTTTTCATCAAGTCCATGAGAGTTGAAAAACTCACTCTCATTCATAGACAAGTCTTTAGCTTTTTTATTCATTTTGGATATAAACTCCTCTGGCCCTCCAAAACTTTCTGCTAATAATTGAGCTGCATCATTGCTAGAAACCATCAAAGATGCTCGTAAAATATCTTCAACCATAAATTGCTCACCTACTCTTAAAGAATTACCTCCATAAGTATCAAATGCAGTCTGAGTCATAGGAATATATTTTTGATTTCCCCACTTATACTCATCCATTACCACTATGGCACTCATAAGCTTAGTAATACTAGCTAATTGATGTCTATTTAAAGCGTTTTTATTATAAAGTATATCCCCAGTCTCAAAATCCACTACCAAGGCTGACTCCGCCGTAATATTAGGCCCTATAATTTCCTTATCAAGCTTACGAAATTTCACAATAGGAGCAGGTTGCAAAGTATTAGTATTCGCCACAACCTGAGTAGAAGGCATATTAAGAATTTTGATATGATGCAAAACTCCTAAATTATTAAGACTTTCTTCAGCATTTTGAGTTGAACCCAAAACTACATTCCCAATACTAATTATGGCTATAAAAACTCCGAAATACCAATAAAAACTTTTGAACTTCATAAATTATTTATATTTCATATATTATATCATAAAAAAATATAAATATGAATTATATATACAAGATGAGATGATCGTAGACAAATTGCTAGATAAAAAGTCAAGGGATTAAAGGAGTAGAAAGAGTATTATATAATTGACTGTCCTCCTTTGGAGGAGGTGGCACGAAGTGCCGGTGGTGGATTAACTTTAATAATATTATTATAAACAAGAGTTTATTTTAATCTTTTAAGTATTATCCACCCTCCCCCTTAGAAATAAATATCAATGTTAAAGTATTGTCTACGATGTTTCTCATCTTTT
>CAZYEN010000013.1:0-17223 GCA_964646465.1 uncultured Candidatus Saccharibacteria bacterium
ATGATACCTAAACTCATTATTACTCTATATATTTTATTCATATTTATTACTATTATTATTTCTCTATTTAGTATATTGTTATTTATCTATCTTGTCTAGTCTATAATTGTGGATAAGTCTTTTTTTTATTATATTTTAGACAATAAATGAGCCCAAAATTGAGCTATAGCTTGGTAACTATACTTCCTTTGAAATTGTTCTGATGCTAGTTCTCTAATTGTCATTTTTTTATTTTCATTTTTTTTAATGACATCGATACAAGCTGTTAGTTCACTGCGAGAATTTGAATTATAATAAAGTGCTCCTTTTCCTAGTAGTTCTTGATAATTTTCATCTCTTGGAGCTATTACTATTGTCCCTGAAGCAATAGAATTCAAAATTTGATATTTTATTATATCATCTAATTCACCACTAATAACTATACAATCTAGTAGCTCATAAACTATGGGTAAATTCTGAGACAATTTTTCTGGCAACACAAAACTTCCTTCTTTAAGAATAGCATCATACCACTCACACTGATTATATTCTAAATATTGAATGAACTCATTTTCCATATTTCCAGCATGTCCACATACAAAAACTTTACTAATTATCTGGTCATCGTAGCTTATTAATCCCAGATTCTGTTTAATATCTAGTACTAGCTGAGTATCTAAGTCAAGAAAGTTTTTATAGTTAATTATAGGAAATGGTGAATAAGCTAATTTTTTATTATAATTAACTTTAAATGTATAACTAGGATAAATTACAAGAGCATAATCACTATTATCTAATAATTTAAAGCTTTCTGATACTTTTATTAGATTTAATATACTATTTTGCTTTAATTTCCAACTCACAAATTTGGGAACATCACCAATTTCTATACATTTTTCAATTTTATATTCTTTAATCAAAGCATTAATTAGCTTATAATCATTAAATTTAAATACTGATCTAGACATTAAGTGAACTTTGTCTACGTATACTATAGATCTAGCTATGTCTGCCAAATCAGTGTTCCACACAATAAAGTGTATTTCAGCTTTCAAATAACTATTAATTTGTTGAAATAGTTCAAACCAATGTGGTGCTTGCTCTTTGTCACAATCTATCAATACAGCTATATGATGAACTTTAGATGTCATATGTTTAGGGAAGATATTTTCTTTTAGCTTGTATATGGTCTTCAAATGTCTTAGAAAATATTGTTTTAGGTGGATTATCTCTAGAGGTTAAAAAGAAATAATAGTCATTAGGTGTGTAATTTACTACTGATTTGATAGCATCCACACTTGGATTAGTAATTGGTCCTGGAGGAAGTCCTATAACTTGATAAGTATTATAGGGAGATTCAATTTTTAAATCTTCTAATGTAGACTGAGACCTACCCGACTGCGTAATAAAATTAACTGTCGCATCACTTTGTAATTTCATCTTATCATTTAAACGATTTATAAATATACCAGAAACTATTTTCCTATCTTCTAATTTTGAGACTTCTTTTTCTACTATTGAAGCTAAAATTAAGACTTCATAAGCAGATAATGTATCCTTACTTTGTAAACTAGGTAAAGCTTTTTTTTGAAAATTATTAAGCATTTTTATAATCACTGCTTCAGCAGTAGAATCATCAAAGAACCTATAAGTATCTGGATACAAATATCCTTGTAGAGATTTATTTTCTATAAATTCATACTGTGTTGTATCAAATTCCTCAGTTGCTTTTATAAAATCAGATCTACTAAACTTGAGTCCCGATTCCAAAATATCTCCAATTGTATAAATATCTGAGCCCTCTGGAATAGTAATAGTGACTTCTGGTCTAGTCAAAATCCCTCGGGATATCATTTTGATAACCTGATCTGTGTTCATATTGGTTGTAATATTGTAGGTAGCAGGTTTAGGAGTTAATTTTCTAAAATTAATATAAAAGTAGATACCATCTATTTTAGATATAATATTTTGTTTTTGTAAATTACCAATAATATCATTCCAATTTTCTTCTTCTTTGACTTGAAATAGTGTATCTTGTTCAATTAAAATTTCAGATCCTATTGTATTCACTACATTTACAATATATATAGCTCCTGCTATACCTGCTAAAACTACTATTAATAATATCCAGTATATAATTTTTTTCATCATTTTATTTATATCTTATCTTCTAAATTAGCTAACTTTAATAGATTATTAATTCTTTTAACTTCTTGTACTTTATCTATATGAGAAACTAAAAGTGCATCCTCAGTTTCTACTATTACTATATCACGGATTCCAATTGTCGCGATAACTTTATTTTTACTATGTGAATGTACTAATATATGATCAGAGTCAATATCAAAGTGATGTGCGCTACCTTTATGAGTGACAGTAATTTCATCTGTTTGCAACATATCTTTTAAGGCTGACCAGGAACCAATATCACTCCAACCTATATTTGCTGGAATTACTGATATATATTGAGCTTTTTCCATAATTCCATAGTCAAAACTAATAGCATCAGTCTGTCTGTATAATTGAGATAAATTTTGTAAATTATTTTGTTCTAATTCTAATAAAATTTTAGCTGTATTAGGTAAATATTCTTGATACATTTCCAATAATCTTTGTTTTTTAACTACAAACATACCAGAATTCCAAACATACTTACCGTCAGCTAAATATTGAGTAGCCGTTTGAAAATCTGGTTTCTCTACAAAAGCCTCAACTTGATAAACCGATTCATCCTGATTTTCTACCAACGAATCTTGACTATATTTTATATAACCATAACCTGTCTCAGGAGCAGTAGGAGTGATACCGAGAGTCACAATATATTCAGGATACTGTTCTAAAAAATTGTCTGCTAGTTGTAAAATTCTACATAACTCTTGAGGTTTATGAATATAATGATCAGCAGCTAAAAAGGCTATAGATTCATCTGGTTTAGCATTTACTGCTATAGCAGCAATTCCATTAGCTGGAGCTGTATCTCTTTTTTCTGGTTCTAAGATAATATGATTATTTGGTAATTGTGACAATTCAGCTAAAACCTCTTCCTTATACTGCTCATTAGTAGAAATATAAATATCATTTAGAGTAAAGTGGGTTAACAATCTCTTTACCGTCATTTGTAACATTGTCTCATCACCAAATAGTGGTTGAAATTGTTTTGGTTTGGAAGTTCTACTTAGTGGCCATAATCTGGTACCTGTTCCTCCTGCCATTATTACAATCTTCATAAATTTATTATTTACCCCTTCTTTTACCCCTAGTATTATACTCTGCAATAGCTTTATCGAATTCCTCTACTGTAAAGTCAGGATAATTAATATCCGTAAAATAATATTGAGAGTTAGCTGTATCCCACATCATAAACCCAACGCTATTATGGGGTTCACCACCTGTACGAATAAGTAAATCTACTGGTGGTAAATCTTTAGTATATAGTGATTGTTTGACTAAATCAGGGGTAATTTCTAAATTAGGGTTAGATAATTTTTGCTCTGAGATAGATTGTATAGCTTGCAACATTTCTTCATCTCCATTATAACCTAGTAAAAAGTTTAAGTTATAATTGGAGTAATCTTTTGTACTATCTATAGCTTTTTGGATTACGCTTTGTAAAATTTCTGGAAATAATTCTTGCCATCTACCTAAAATATTGATTTTAACCTGTTGAGTATGTATCTCCTTATATGTTAAGAGAACTTTAATATAATTCTGAAAATTTTTATACAAATGTCGTACCTCATCTTGTGGCCTCTTTGCTAAATTATCTAAAGAAGCCCCCCAAAATGTTATATTCTTCACTCTCCCATCAAATGCTTTTTCTATAATCTCTCTAGTTCTCTCAAAACCTTGTAGATGTCCCTGTTCTGGGCTTTTGCCATTTGCCTTCGCCCATCTACGGTTACCATCTGGTATAATTGCAATATGCTCTATCATAATATATAGTTTTTATTCGCCAATATTGATTTATTATATCATATTTCTAGTAATTTTCCAGACATCTCCAGCCCCCATAGTTACAATAATATTATTTACTCCTTGAATTAAACTTAAATCTCGAATTAAATCATCAGCTCTAGAGTACAATATAGTATTAGGACTGTCAATATACTCTATAATATCTTCACTACAAACTTCTCCTACACTTTCTCTGGCTGAGGCATAAATTGGTAATATATATATATAATCAGACTGCGATAAAGCTTGACCAAATTCTTTCAATAACATTTGTGTGCGACTAAATGTATGTGGCTGAAATACACAATGTATTTTTTTGTCTGGATATTTTTCTCTTAAAGCCTGAATTCCAGCCATAATTTCAGTAGGATGATGTGCATAATCATCAATAATATCAACCCCGTTCGAAGTGGACCCCTTGTATTCTAATCTGCGTTGAGTTCCTCTAAATGAAGACATTACTTCTATAGTAGCGTTAATATCAAACCCTAGTGTATATAATAATCCTACACAAGACAAAGCATTGAGCCTATTATGCTTTCCCGCGATAGCTAAATGTACTGGATTATATTTAATTCCCTCAATTACAACATTATTAGCTTCATCTAAAGTTATATTATTATCTGAATTAAACCCAAATTTTATTATATTTCTCTCTGTCTCTTTAATATTAGGAAGAATATACTTATTTATATTCTCATCATCCCCATTAACAATTAGTGGTTTATCTAAAGGTAAGTTATCAATCACATTGATAAAAGCCTGATAGTAGATTGCTTTTGTTTCAAAAAAGTCTGGATGATCATAATCTACATTAAGTATAATCAGTCCCCCAATAGTTAAATCTAGGAAATGATTCTGATATTCATCAGCCTCAACTACTAAATATTTTGAATTAATGTCACCAATCCTAGCATTACCTCCAAACTGAGGTACCACACTACCAATAACTCCAAACGGATTCTGCCCCAACTCTTGTAAAGCATAAGTTAAAAGTGCTGAGGTAGTAGTTTTACCATGAGAACCAGCTACAGCTAAAGTACTTTTAAATTCCTTAGAAATATTTCCTAATGCCTGACTATAAGTTAATATAGGTATATTTCTATTCAAAATTTCTAAAACTTCTGGGTTTGTAGGAGCTTGACCTTCTATATAATAGGCTCCTGAAACAACTACATATTCAATCTTACTTGGAATATTACTGATATCAAATGGAGATAAGACTTTAATATTAGAGTTATCTAACACAGTGTCTGTCATAAAAGTTTCTGTTACATCACTACCCATAACTTGAGTTCCCCTAGCCTGCATAACTTGAGCTAAAGCTGTCATACCTACTCCTTTGATGCCGATAAAGTACACCATAAATTAATGACTTAAATTAAATAATTCTTCTGCAATTCTAGCCGCTGCATCTGGTGTAGCAAAATGCACTGTCTGCTCAGACATAGATTGCATAATATCAGGCTGTTGTAATAATTCATTAATTTTTTCCAAAACTATATGTGGAGTAAAATTTGGCTCTTCTAAGACAATACTAGCTCCAATTTTTGCCATTTCATAGGCATTAGATCTTTGTTGCCCAGCATCTACTGTAATTGGGACTAGAATACTGGGCTTATTAGTAAGACAAATATCCATAATACTAGAGGCCCCTGCCCTAGAGACAACAAAATCAGCCGCTGCATAAGCATGCTTCATCTCAGCATCCAAAAATCCAGCATAATGATATAACCTATCCTGATAAACTTCCAGGGATCTCGCAACACTTCTAGCAGCAGCTAAGTTGTTTTTACCAACTATATGAATAATCTCAACTAAATCTAATAATTCTGGTAAGATTTTCCAAATAACCTCATTTATAATCTTGGCTCCTTGACTACCTCCTACTATTAATAAAATTGGTTTTTCAAAGGTAAGTTCAAAGATTCTACCAGCCTCATCTCTAGTTCCTTTGGCAATATCTGGATGAGTCATATTCCCTACTATACTAGTTTTTTTCTTCCCAAAGAGAGAGGATACATTAGGAAATCCCACCGCTACCACACTAGCAAACTTACCTAAAAATTTATTAGCAAGACCCGGTATAGAATCTGATTCATGAATTAAAGTAGGTATTTGATAAACCCATGAAACCAAAACACCCGGCACACTAGCATACCCACCTTTACCAAAAGTCACATCAGGCATAAATTTCCATACATACCATTGAGCTTGAATGAAACCCCAGATAGAACGGAATATATCAAAGAAGTTGTCTATTGAAAAATATCTTCTTATTTTACCAGCATAGACCTCTTTATAAGGAATACTATGTGTTTGTAGTAACTCCTTAGCCACCTCATCTAATTGGCCTATTAATAGAAAATCTAAAGGTACTTGTTTTACTTTAGCTAATTTTTCTAATTCTTCTTTAACAGCAATCACTGGTAAAATATGACCTCCAGTTCCACCACTTGCAAATAATATCTTCATATATATTTTATCTATATTTAATATTGTATCCAAGATTAAGCATTTGGTCAAATATTAAAATTCTAAATCTTGCTCAGTGACAATTTTTATTCCTAAAGTTTGAGCTTTTTTCAGCTTACTCCCTGATTTTTGGCCTACTAATAAAATATCTGTATTAGAGCTAACTTGAGAAACTACAATTCCTCCTTCTGACTCTATTTTTTGTTTTAAATCATCTCTGGTAAATTCATCAAATGTTCCAGTAATACATATATTTTTATCTGTCCAGATACCACTACTTTTAGATAAATTAGAATATTTTATTATTACTCCAGCTTGTAATAATTCCTGTATAGTGTGTAGATTATTACCATTGTGTAGGTAATCTAAAATTGATGTAGCAACCTTATCTCCAATATCTGGAATATTATGTAATTGCTCTAAATTTGCTTGTAAAAATTTATCTAAACTACCAAAATGTCGAGATAATTGTAAAGCCGTTTGATTTCCAACCATATGTATACCAAGAGCCTGGATAAACTTTCTAAAAGTAATTCTTTTTGAAATCTGAATACTTGTAAACAAATTCATAGCTGATTTATCTTTAAATCTAGCTGTAACTTTAATATCGTCTAAGCTTAATTTAAATATATCATCAATATGCTGAACTAAACCAGCTTCTTGCAATCTTAATAATATTTTTTTACTCAATCCATCTATATTAAACCCTTCTTTTGATACAGCATATGATAAATACTCAATATGCCGAGCTGGGCATTTAAGATTAGGACAATATTTATTAACTTGTTCTATAGCCTGAATTAAATCAGTACCACATTCTGGACAAGTAATAGGATATTGATATAATTTTTCCGATCCAATCCTAAGATCTGGTAATACTTTTACTATCTCAGGGATAACATCTCCAGCTCTTCTAATAATAACAGTATCTCCAATCATAAGACCTAATCTTTCAATTTCATCCTGGTTATGCAAGGTAGCTCTTGTCACAGTTACCCCATACACATTAACCGGTTGCATTATAGCTACTGGAGTCACTTTGCCGGTCCTACCAACTTGTGAGCTGATATCTAACACTTGAGTAGTTACTTCTTCAGCTGGAAATTTATAAGCAATCATAAATCTTGGCCCCTTACCAGTAAATCCTAATTGATCTTGTGTTTTTTTATCATTCACTTTGACTACTACCCCATCATAAGCAAAGTCTATCTTTTCCCTTAAAGATAATAGTTTATTATAATGTTTTTGTACTTGCTCAAGATTGTAAACTAATTTATTCTCCTTCACCACTGGCATACCTAAAGCTTCCATAATCCAATACTCCTCTTGTTGCTTAGTCTGTCCCAAATCAGTTAATAAACTCCAAGCAAAGAAACTAAGTCCCCTACTAGCAGCAATACTACTATCTAACTGTCTTAAAGAGCCTGCAGCCAAATTCCTAACATTGGCATATTCAGACTGACCTTGAGATTTTAATTTCTGATTAATTAATTCTAATTGAGAATATCTAATATAAGCCTCTCCCCTAATTTCACAAACACCTTCCCATACACGCTCAAATCTTTTAGCTAAACCTTTGTCTTTCTCACTGAGTCTAGCTATAATGTGCTCTTTTGTATCTAATATAATAGGAATATCTTGAATAGTTTTGATATTATGAGTAATATTCTCACCCTCCACCCCATTACCTCTAGTTAGACCTCCTGTTAAATTGTAATTTTCATATTTGAGACTAACCGCCAAACCATCTAACTTTAACTCTACAAAATATTCCCAATCTTTAATATTTTGTACTATACCCTTATTTCTTAACTCCCATTGTTGTAATTCAGACTCATTGAATACATCATTAAGAGACATCATAGGAACAGTATGACTAATTTTCTCAAATTCAGGCAAAACTTGCCCACCAACTCTCTGAGTAGGAGAGTCGGGAGTAATTAATTCAGGATATTCAGCCTCTAATTGAGATAATTGATGCATTAAACTGTCCAATGCCCCTCCAGAAATAGTAGAAATATCTTGAATATGATAGTTGGAGCGATGTTTTTTAATCTCTTGCCTCAGTTTCTTAATTCTTTGCTCAATCTCTAGTGGATACATATAAAACAATTATAAGGTGATCTCATTTGATACATGTTGTTAAATTATTTGCAGTAATAGTAAATGCCATCCCCATAGGATTTGCTAGAAAATCATTGCCTCCTTCTATACCATTTCCAATGGTCATATTTATAGTGACAATTTTGGGTCCGTCAATGTATATTGATGTTTCTATAGGATTATTAATTGATCCTATATTAGCCTGTTTACCATCAATAGTTAATGAAGACTGGTTACCATTTCCTGTAGATCCATCTGTAGGAGAATTATCTGAAGCAGAGGTTACTGTATAATTACCTGTTCCAGGGGCAAAAAATGTAGTGGATGCACTATCAACTGCATTACTAGCATTTGAAACACGAAAACTTATAGCGTTATCGAACATAAATGCATTCCAAGGAGCCGTTATTCCAACACTTCTATCAAGTACAAAAACTTGTTTTCCCCAGCCACCTGAAAAAGGGTATCTGCTACTAACCCCACTAAAGGATACTGGTGTATTGCAAGGATCTGCTAAAGGATCAAATGTTTCCTCTAAACTACGTTCTATTGTAAAAGAGCCTTTTTTAACCCGACCTGTAGATATAATTCTGGCTGAGTTAAATGCACTTTTAGGTAAAAATTCAACCTTATACTGTATTCCTAAAGTAGGATCTAAATTTATCCAGCCTGAATCAATCACTCCTCTTGGAGTATTAGAATTAGGCCAATTTTTTTGATTACCAGTAGATTTTTCGTCAATTTTATCCTTTATAAAATTATCATTCCAAGCTTCAAGACCTGTTTTAGAAGCTTGAACTGCTTGTTGAGACATAAGGTTTTCTCTTGAGATTTTAGACTCTACTGATATTTTCTGGGCTATAGGAGTTAATAGTGTTAGTATAATACTACATACTAATAATGTTACTAATATACTTATATCTCCTTTTTTGCATTTGTTTTTAAAATAATTATGCATATATTTATAAATTATTGAATACTGAATCTACCTTTTGTTACATCATAGTTATACTTAATTTCTGATGGAGTAAGAGCACGGTCATATATTAGAACTTGAGATATTTTAGATTTTGTATAAAAACCATTTCCAACACCTGGGAGACCACCTAGCCATAATTTGTTAGATTGTTGATTTTTAATTTGACCAGTAAAATTAACTTCTGATATCATACTACCATTTAAATACAACTTAGATTTAGATCCATCATAAGTAATAATTAAATTATTCCACTCATTATATAAATTATCAGTAAACGAAAATCCTGCTCTTGGCTCGTCGACATTACCACTATTCCTGATATAGGAAACTAAACTATTACTAACACCATCACTATATTTCATCATCATGGCAGCATATTCCCCATGCCAAAAAAATCTAGTATCCTTATTTTTAGTAACTACATCCATATTTATCCATATAGATGTAGAGTAGTTGGTTAATCCAGATATACTAGGTGTAGTAGTGGTAAAATATCCTTGATTAGTACCGCTGAATGCAAAGTAACCACTATCATTTTTTGAATGACTAACTCCATTAAGAATCGTTCCATCAGTAGAAGCAGGATTAACTAAACTTATCCATCGACTTCCCGATAAACCCGAATAACTATTTGTATTTCCTGGGTCTAAGTACACCGTTAGACCATCTTTAATAATTGGTTTATCATTAACAGGAAGAACACTAGTTTGCATGGATACTATGTCAGGATTTGATAAATTTAAAGACTCAGCTTCTATATATATAGTAATTAATTTCGATAAATTTTCTTTATCACTAACTATAAATTTTGATTTATTAACCTTAAAAACATTAGAGTCTGTAAAATCTTTATATGGTTCATCATTTTGCTTTCTTTTTATTTTATCTTCTTCTAATTTATATTTTATAAAAACTCCTTGTTGATTTTTAAAATTTAATTCCCCTGCATCATTAACATATACATTAGAAGAAGTTTTAAGTTCTTTCTCCATTTTGTTAATGACAAACTGAATATTATCTTTCAGACTATCAGTAATCTGGGATTCTCTTTGATATTTGATTATACTTACTATTGGTTGAGAAATGGATAGCATAATAATAGATAATATCCCTGACACTACAATTAATTCTACTAGAGTAAATCCTTTTTTTGTCATATTTTTAGTCTATTTTATATAGTTCAATAGTAGCTTTATATACTCTTAACACTCCTCCTTTCGGATTCCTGACCACCACAGTACTAGTTACTTTGGGTGTACTTGGTGGAGTTGAACTAACATTAACATTAGTAATTTCAACAAATCTATAGAAAATTCTATTGGTGCGTGGTATACAATCACTAGACGATCTACAGGTTACATATCCATAACTCTCCCCAGGAGTTGCTAAATCCATATCACAACTAAGATTTATTTCACTATCTGTACAGCTTGATGTTATTCCATTAGAAAAAATAGATGTTTTATAATCTACCTGATATTTTCCATTAGTTACAGTACCATCTTTGGCATAAATTGATCTCACTATTTCTAATCCTTCTGCCATTAAAAGATTAGCTGTATTATCATATTGTAAAAATAATTTTGACCTAATTATATTAGTCTGTAATTCTAAAACTGATACAAAGGTAGTTGTTAATATTGTAATTGCAACTAATGATCCAACTAATGTAGCTCCTTTTTTAGTTTTCATATTTATTATTCTACTTTGATTAAGCCAGTATTAGTAACTGTGATAGTTTTAATAACTCCATCTAAAGATAAAGTTATTGAGTCTGTTGATTCTCTTTCTGCAAAAGGAATATCAAATGTTATAGCCTTACTAGAATTAATTGTAGCATAGTTTAATTTAGTAGCTACACCATAGTTATAGTTAGTATCACTACATTGATTGGGTATCAATAGGTCTGTTGTCTTATAAATTGACTGTATTGTTTTATTTGAAGCATTAATATTAACTCCGATGGAACAAAGTTTTTGAGTTATTGGCACTCTTGTCTCACTTCTAGATGGAGCTAAAGCTGAATTTTGAGCTTTTCTAATAGATTGAACAACTTTAGCTACATCTTCTTCTAATCTAGCTCGATCTCTAGCAGTCATGAATCCCTCTATTGATATTCCTGAGAGAATACCGATTATTGATATTGATACTAATATCTCTGCTAATGAGAATCCTTTTTTCATATTTATATATTAGGTATAATTAAATAGTACCATATATTTACATTGGGAACAAGTTTTATTTCTATTAAAGTATATACTGCTAGAAATGATATTAGTATACTAGGCCCAAAGGCAATTTTCTGCTTAAGAGAAGAGTTATGATTTATAATCATAATAATTACGCCCCAAATCATACCAATAAAAAATGACCCAAAAAAGAAAGGCATGCCCCACATAAGAGGTATGAAAAATCCTAAACCAAAAAATAATTCTATATCCCCCCAACCTATACCCTGTTTTTTGGTAATAAAGTATAAAAACCAAGTAATAAAAGTACATATTATAACGGTAATAAGTGAGTCTGGTATTATTCTAGTCTGATAATATTCTAATCCGAACCAGATTAAACCTAGTATTTGTATAGCTCTAAGCTGTATCAAAGGGATAAGCTGATATTTCAAGTCATAGACAAATACAATTACTAATTGAGTGATTAAAGTCAGAATAATTAAAATCTTTGAGATTTGAATCCAATTAAAACTATATAAACTTAATACACTAGGAATTGTAAGATATATATATCCTGTAAAAAGAATAGCTGTGATTAATTCTACAAAAGGATATTGGAGAGATAGATTATAATTGCACTGTCTACATTTCCCCCTTTGTATTAAGAAAGATAAAACTGGGATTAGCTCATACCAAGATAATTGATGATGACACGACATACATTCTGATCTACCATTCCAAAATTTTTTCTCCGTAGTCATTCGGAATAATACTACATTCAAAAAACTACCAATCCCAAGCCCCAAGATAAAGATTATAAGTAGAGCATATACCATAAATTATAGATTAAATTGAACAATTCCAGTTAATTTGATAGATAAGAGAAAATTAATTCTCTCTTATCTACACAAAGTAACTTAAATTATTAAGTTGAAGGACAAAATTCAGCTGTATTAAGAGGTTCAGTAGTCACCCATCTGGTAGCTCCTGTACTATCAGCACAATACCATTGTATATTACTACCGTTACTAGCTCTAGTTGCCATCATCCAAAACCCAATACCTCCGTTTCCCCTAATAGGAGTAGCTGTGGTACCTGTTCCAACAGTTAATCCGTTTGTTGTAAGACTATTACGAAGACGAGAAATATTGCCAGAAGTATTTGTTAAAGGATTTACATATGTATTAGTAGATTGAGTATATCCCTCTAATTCCATAATAGATCTAAGTGACGATAGTGAAGATTGAACAGAGGCTGCTCTACCTGAGTTTCTAGCATTATTAACATTTACCAACACAATGGCTGATAAAATACCAATTATAGCAATTACTACAAGTAACTCAATAAGTGTGAATCCTTTTTGTAATCTTTTCATTCTTTTACACCCCCTTTCTTTTTCATATATTTAATTTTATTTATTAAATAATTTTTAAATTGAATTTGCTACATTATATATAGGCAATAGTATAGATACAACAAAAACAGCTACTCCTAAACCTAATACTACCATCATAACTGGTTCTATTAAAACTGTCAAATTATCTACCAAGGTATCTACTTCTTGCTTATAGAATCTAGTTAAAGTCTCAAGCACTAAAATGGTTTTACCTGTTTTCTCTCCAACTGAAATAATTTGAGATGCTATGTAGGGTATTTCCTTATATTTCATAAAGGTATCTGATAATTGTCCTCCAGCTTTTACATTAATCACCGCTTCTTTGATGATTGTCTC
Source organism: uncultured Candidatus Saccharibacteria bacterium (assembly GCA_964646465.1). Taxonomy (GTDB): domain Bacteria; phylum Patescibacteriota; class Minisyncoccia; order SW-4-49-11; family SW-4-49-11; genus CALRBF01. The sequence continues at coordinate 13,394 of CAZYEN010000013.1, forward strand.
AAATATATCATTACCTACTACTTTAGAGCTTATCTCTAATGATGATATTAATGGCACACCACCTCTTAATAGATTCCTCAAATTAGTAGCGAATCTAGCTATATATAGTTTAGTGAATAGCTGACCAAAAATAGGTATTTTTAATTTCCATTTATCCACAAATTTAGTACCAGTTTCTGTTTTTATGAAATATATTATTCCTCCAACAGAACCTATTAATCCTAATAAAACAAATATTATATATTCCTGTAAAATATTAGAAAATGAAATAATTATTTGTGTTGTAAAAGGAAGTTTTGAATCAGAACCTATATCATCTAATACTGATACTAATTGTGGAAGAACAAAATAAGCTATACCTAAACCTAAAACAACAAAAATAAACAAAACAAAAGTTGGGTAAGATAAAGCTCCTTTTATTTTACTATTAAGATCGTACTGCTCTTCTAGATAATCTGCCATATATAATAAAGCCTCTTGTAATCCTCCAGAGGCTTCTCCTGAGCGAATGATTGATACAAATAATTTATCAAATACCTTAGGATGTTTTTCCATAGCATCAGACAACAACCCTCCATCTTGTAAATCTAAGACTAATTGATCCAGAGTTGCCGCAAAGTATTTGTTTCTCTTATTTTGATCTCTCAACACAACTACAGCATCAATTAATGGAATTTGCACTTCCAGAAATACAGATAAAATCCTAGTAAAAACTACTAATTCTCTAAATGAAACTCGATTAAATATTTCTAAATCTTTACCAAATGATGATTTTTTATTAATATCCTGAAGAGAAATGACAATCAAATCTTTACCTTGCAGAGCACTTAACGCATAATCTTCACTAGAAGCAGTAACTACACCTTGTTTAGTTACCCCATCTTTAGTTTTTGCTAAATATGTAAATTTTGCCATAATATTTTAGTTATGTTACTGATCTTTTGAGCATACTCCTCAAACTAATTGGATCTGGAGAGTATAAAAGAGCCGTCTCATAGGAAACTATACCTCTTACAATCAAATCAAATAGTGATAAATTCATAGATATCATACCCTCTTTTCTATGAGTTTCAATAACAGTATCTAATTGATAAATACGATTCTCTCTAATTAAACTTTTTACTGCATTATTAACTAATAAAATTTCTAGCGCTGGAGTTAGCTCACCATTGACAGTAGGAATTAGTCTTTGAGACACGACAGCTTGTAGAGAATTAGCGATTTGAGATCTAACTTGTCCCTGTTGATATGTTGGGAAGGTATCTATAATTCTATCTATAGATTGAGTAGCACTATTGGTATGCAAAGTTGAAAAGACAAGATGTCCAGTCTCAGCTGCAGTAACTGCTACTTTTATTGTATCTAAATCTCGCATCTCACCCAAAAGAATAACATCAATATCTTGTCTAAACGAAGCTTCAAGAGCATTACTAAAGCTTTTTGTATCATATCCTATTTCTCTTTGAGTAATAATACTTTTATCAGGCTTATATATAAACTCAATGGGGTCCTCAATTGTTACAATTTTTACATCTCTAGTATGATTAATCTCATTTATCACTGAAGCTAAAGTAGTAGATTTACCAGATCCTGTAGGGCCCGTAACTAGAACAAATCCCTGCATTAACTGAGAAAACTGATGCATAACTGAAGGCAACCCCAATTGCTCAAAAGATAATATATCTGAAGGTAAATATCTCATTACTAAATTAGGACATCCTTGAGCAATAAAAGCATTTACACGAAATCTGGAATTTATTTCATCGAATGTATAGGCAAAGTCTTGCTCTTTTCCACCATATAATTCATCTATTTTTTCCTGAGATATCATAGATATTAATAACTCATCTAAATCTTTTTTAGACAAAGTATTAGATTCTTCAATTGTAATTAATCTATTCTTTATTCTTAATATAGGCTTACTACCAGTTGTTAGGTGAATATCTGAACCTTTAGTTGCAACTATTTGGTTAACTATTGATGGCAAGTTTATATTCATATATTTTAATTATTGGGTAAATATTTTTTTATAGTTCGCATTACTTCAGCTGGAGTATAATTTGATTTTACCATATAATCTGTTGCTCCCAACTCAAATGCTTGGTTAACATCTACTTGTGAAGATAAATTACTAAGTACTATAATTGGAATATCTTTAAATCTAGTATTTTTTTTAAATAATTTTAAAATTTCGAAACCACTAATATTAGGCAATACTAAATCTAATAAAATAAGGTCTATTCTATTTTTTTCCAGTATCGTAGTACTTTCTTCTAGATTAGACGAAGCATAAACTTTAATACCTAAATCTTCTATTTTATTAACATACATTTGCTTAATAAAAAGATCATCTTCGATTAGTAGTATGTTTTTATTATTCATAATTATTTATTAACATATATTAATTTTATCATATGAAATATATTATGTCTATATCTCTACCATTGTTAATAACTCTGTAAGTGATAGATGTCCCATTAAAACTTTAAATATACCATCTTGCTTTAAGGTTACATAATTATTTTTTTGTAAATAATCGATAATTTCATCTGCCCCAGTATTTTTCTCTATTATAGCTCGCAAATCTTCCGTCATAGAGACTACTTCGAATATCGCCATTCTACCTTTAAATCCATCACTGCATTTAGAACATCCTACTGCTTTATATCCTTTATCAAAGTTTCCCTGATATAAACTCCTAATATATTCCTCATCTAAAGTTTTGAGAGAATCTTTAATATATTGTTGTTGTTTTTCAGAGAAAGTTATCTCTTGTTTACATTCTGGACACAACTTTCTTGCTAATCTCTGAGCTATAACAACTTGCAATGAGGCCGACAATAAAAATGGCTCAACCCCCATATCTATAAGTCTTGGTATAGCTCCTGGTGAATCATTAGTATGTAATGTTGAGAATACTATATGTCCTGTCAACGCTGACTGTACTGCAAGTCCAGCTGTTTCTCCATCTCTAATCTCTCCCACCATAATTATATCGGGGTCTTGTCTTAAAATAGACCGAAGTCCGGTAGCAAAGGTATAATTAATATCTGGTCTCACTTGGGATTGATTAATACCTGGAACATAATATTCTATTGGATCTTCCAAAGTCACAATATTTATATCTTCTGTATTAACTTGATTCAATAATGTATAAACGGTAGTAGACTTACCAGATCCAGTTGGACCTGTTAGTAGTATCATCCCAAATGGCTTGGTAAGAGCATCCTTAACCATTTCAGCCTTAGGTCCTATAAATCCTAATGACTCTAAGGAACGAATTCCATTTGAAGTATCTAGAATTCTAAGAACTACTTTTTCTCCATATTGTGTAGGGAATGTTGAGACTCTAAAATCTATTTTTTTATCTTGCTCTATAATAGAAAATCTACCGTCCTGAGGTTTTCTTTGCTCATCTATCTTGAGATTAGACAAAATTTTAATACGAGCTACAATTGCAGAATAGACATCTTTTGTTAATATAAGACTTGTATGCAGTACTCCATCTATTCTAAATCTAACTCTCAACTCTTTTTCAGTACCTTCAATATGTATATCTGAAGCTCCTCCTATCACTGCTGTTTTTACAATCACTGATACTATTTTAATAATAGGGGCGGTCTCTAAATTTTCTTTATTAACATCAGATATATCTGGCAATTCTTGAGTTTGTTCATTTTTTTCTTTAAATTCCTCAACATTCTCCTTAACATCATTAGACAATGTGTAAAGATCTTCTAATAATTTATTTATGTCTGATTCTGTAGCAACAAATAGTTCAAACTTTAGAGATTTATCTTGAAAAATAAATTTTAAAGCCTGTATTGCGT